>JBJOQV010000125.1:0-4446 GCA_046049785.1 Pseudomonadota bacterium | reverse complement strand
AACCTCTCTTAAACATGACTACGCAATATCCATGCGACTTTTGAGCCATTTTTGCTCCAAAACCCGCATGGATATTGCGTAAAGACTTGAGAATATGCCTAAATTCGCCGCCAACCTTTCCATGCTGTTTACCGAAATGCCGTTTTTGGAACGCTTTGCCGCCGCGCGCACCGCGGGCTTTAACGCGGTGGAATGCCAAACGCCCTACGGCTTTAGCGCGCAAGACATCGCCGCACGCCTGCGCGACAACGGCCTCTCCATGGTGCTGCACAACCTGCCGCCGGGCAATTGGGATACGGGTGATCGCGGTATCGCGTGCGATCCGGCGCGCGTGGCTGAATTCCGCGATGGTGTGGCGCGCGGCATTGAATACGCGCAGCGCTTGAACTGCACGCGCATCAACTGCCTGGCCGGCAAGTTGCCCCAGGGTGTTGCGCCTGAACGCGCGCGCGCCACCCTGGTGGCCAATCTGGCATTTGCCGCAGAGCAACTTGAAAAGATTGACGCGCGGGTGCTGGTGGAGCCGATCAACTTCTATGACGTGCCAGGGTTTTTCATCAACCGCTTTGAGCAGGCGCTGGACGTGATCGCAGAGGCGGGCGGCAAGAATCTGCAGGTGCAGTACGACATCTACCACGCGCAGCGCATGCAAGGCGAGCTGGGCAACACGCTCACCCAGCATCTGCGCCATATCGGCCATATCCAGATTGCAGACAATCCTGGCCGTCACGAGCCTGGCACCGGCGAGATCAACTACCCCTGGCTATTCGATCACATTGACGCGCTGGGCTACGACGGTTGGACCGGCTGCGAATACCTACCGCTCGCAACCACGGCTGAGGGACTTGACTGGATGAGGAGTCTTGCCCAAACAGGGATTTGAAGCACTCTACGTAATATCGATGCGGCTTTTCAGCCATTTTTGCCCAAAAACCCGCATGGATATTGCGTAGAGGCCCGATCTGAGATGCACCAATCTTCCCCCCGCCCGGCGGGGGGATCAGAGGGGGGTGCCCACCCTCGCGGCGCTCCGCCAGTAAACAAAAAAAAGCCCGTCACGGGCTTTTTTTTGTTTACTGGCGGAAGCGGTGAGATTCGAACTCACGAACGGTTGCCCGTTGCCGGTTTTCAAGACCGGTGCAATCGACCACTCTGCCACGCTTCCTATGTTCCACGATCTTCTGCTACCACGACCGGCAAGCCGGTTTTGGCCTCGGCCTAACAAGCGCTTCGCGCAATTGTTAGCCTCGTCCCGCTCGCGCTTCAAGACTGGTGCAATCGACCACTCTGCCACGCTTCCCAAATGGATCAAGAATTATAGCGGCGGCTTAAGAACGCTTCAGTTTGGCGCGCCCCTCTTCCAAAGCGCGCTCTAAATAGCCCCCGTAGAACCCCGCCATTCCCGCACCGATCAGTGGCTCGGCAACCGGTTTTAACGCCGCATCGAGAAACAACACCGTCGGATAAAAGCGCGCTCCAAGCTGGCGTGCGGCTTGCGCGTAGCCGATGGGCTGCGCATCAAGGCGCACGCTGCCTTTGTAGTCGCTCACCAGTTCCACCGCGGTAAGCACGCCTTCCTTTTGCATCGGTGCCAGATACTGCACGCGCACTTCATGGCAGAAGGTGCAGTCGCTGCGCGACACCAGCACGACCAAGGGGCCGCCGCGCTTGACTGCGGCTGCGGCCTCCGCCGGCAAATCACTCGCCAGCGGCAGCGCGCCGACTTTGGTTTTCACGCTGCCAACCCCGCATTCGCGCCCAGCCCTTCAATGCGCGGCGTGTTGAGCTGGCGCGGCGCAACCGTCTTTTTACTGCGCAACCAGCCCGACACCACGTCCCACACGGGCGTGCCACCGGTGTCTCTTGCGCCTTCGGCCACTGGCGCCCAGCCAGCGACTTTATAAGTCTTGCTTGCTTCAAGCGGCACGCCAGCAAGGCGCATATCGGTGATGCGGCTGCCCTGCTTTTCGTTGGGGGCAATGGTGTAGGTCAGCCCGCCCACGCGCACCATGTCGCCGCCTTGCTGAAAGTACGGGTCGGGGTTGAAAAGATTGTCCGCCACGTCTTCAAGAATCGTCTTGATCATCTCGCCGCTCAAATTGCTCACAGTCGTGAACGGGTAGGTAATCGCCGTCTGGTCCATCACATGCTCGTAGGTAATCGCCTGCCCCGGCAAGAGGGTGGTGCCCCAGCGAAAGCCGGGCGAAAACGCGATCTGCGCGCCTTGTGTTTCCATCAGCGCATCGCAAATCAGCTGATCAAACGTGCCGTTGAAATTGCCGCGCCGGTAGAGCAGCCCTTCAGTGACGGCGAGTTTTTCCGTGAGCTTGGCAGCGTGCGGCGTGCGAATGCGCTCGATCAACGCGCTCATCTGCGCATCCAGCGTGAGCAGGTTGGAAAACACCGGCAGCAGCTTGTAGCGAAAGTCACTGACCTTGCCGGCCTGCACATCAAAATCCAGCACGCCCAGAAACTTGCCGTTGCTGCCGGCGTTGGTTACGAGTGTGGCGCCGCCAGCGTTTTTGACTGGGATTGCGCCAGGCACACCATCATGCGTGTGGCCGCCCAAAATCGCATCGATGCCGCGCACGCGCGTGGCCAGCTTCAAGTCCACGTCCATGCCGTTGTGGCTGAGCAGCACCACCGCCTGCGCGCCTTTGGTGCGGGCTTCGTCCACGATTTTTTGCAGCCGCTCTTCTTGAATACCAAAGCTCCATTCAGGCACGAAGTAGCGCGGGTTGGCAATCGGCGTGTAGGGAAAGGCCTGGCCGATGATGGCAAGCTTCACGCCATTCATCTCGCGCAGCGTGTAGGGCGCAAACACCGGATCTTGAAAATCCGTGGTCACCACGTTTTGCGCCAGCACTTCAATCTTGCCTTTGAAATCGCGCTCCACTACTTGCTTGATGCGCTCTTGCCCGTAGGTGAACTCCCAGTGCATCGTCATCACATCCACGCCGAGCAGCTTGCAGGCATCAATCATGTCCTGCCCTTTGCTCCACAGCGCGGTGGCGGAGCCCTGCCAAGTGTCGCCACCATCCAGCAGCAGCGCGCCGGGGCGGCTCGCCTTGATGCGCTTGATGAGCGTGGCCAAATGCGCAAAACCGCCAACTGTGCCGTACTGCTGCGCTGCCGCTTGAAAATTCAGGTAGGTGAAGGCATGCGCCTCGCGCGACGCCGGTGCAAGGCCAAACTGCTTGAGCAGCGCTTCGCCCACCAGATGCGGCGCCTTGCCGCTTGCAGTGCCCACACCAATATTGACGCTGGGTTCACGAAAATAAGTCGGCAGCAGCTGCGCATGACAATCGGTAAAGTGCAGCAGGTGCACATTGCCAAAGCGCGGCAGGTCGTAAAAACTGTCTGCGCTTTTGCCGGCCGTGGCGCAGCCGGCAAGGGGTAATCCTGCGGCGCTGGCAATGCCCAGCACGCGCAAAAATTCACGACGATCCATTCGCGGTTCGCTTTCGAGTAAAGAGCTATTTTGCGGCCATGGCAAAGCGCTTGAGCGCAAGCACGTCTTCTTCAAACATCTCGCCAAATTCCACAACGGCCAGTTTGCCGTTGCGGTCAATCAGATAGGTTTTCGGCAGTGCGCGCTTTTTGCCCAGCACAGCCTCCATCGCAGCAACATCACTGGTGGCGGCGAATGAATACTTCTTGTCCGCAAGATATTTGCGCGCATCGTCCAGGTTTTTGTCGATAGTGACGGTGATCACCTGCAGATCGGTGCCTTTGGTCTGATCGATCAGCTTTTGCACCATCGGGTTGTGTCTGGCGCAGTAGGGGCACCAACTGGCCCAAAACACCACCAGCGTGGGCTTGCCGCTAAACGCGGCGGCATCCACGCGCTTGCCATCCAGCAAGGTCACGCCGGGCAGCTTGATGGTATCGCCCACGCTTGCGGCAAACGCGCTGCCTGCGGCGAGCAGACTGAACAGTATTACCACAAGCCGCAGAGCGCGTATCACAATCAGTCTTTGTTGACCGGCGACACGGGGTCAAGCAGTAGCGCCATCACGTGCTTGAGCTGCTGCTCGGTCAAGATATTGGCAGCGCCATAGCGCGGCATGTTCGAGCAGGCGTTGTAGGCATGCGAGTTCCAGATCTTGCCCCAGGTGTACTTCACGATGGCCTCGGGCGGCTGCGCTGCACCACCGCTGCGCAGCTTGCCGTATTGATACAGGCTCGGGCCAATATTGCCATAGGAAATCTCGGCTTTCTGGATTTGATGGCAGGCATAGCAGTTGCCACCGGCCACAGTGCTGGCCGTGTCTGAAAACTGCAGGCCACGGCCGTTTTGGGCGATGCGCTCGCCTTCTTTCCAGTCGCCAAGATACTGGCTGTCAGCCGGCGCTTTGATGGCCGCAAGCGCGGCTTTTTCAAGCCGCTCGCGGTCGGCCTTGGGCAGCTCGCGCGTGGCGTATTCAGAACAGACTTGCTGCAGCT
>JBJOQV010000124.1:0-7231 GCA_046049785.1 Pseudomonadota bacterium | reverse complement strand
CATGATCGAGCTGGTGGTCAAAGTGGATGGCGAACTGATGTACCGCCAGCGCGCCGACGGCCTGATTGTGGCCACGCCTACCGGTTCCACCGCCTACGCGCTGAGTGCCAACGGACCGATTTTGCATCCTTCGCTGGCCGGCCTGACGCTCGTGCCGGTTGCACCGCAAACCCTGAGCAACCGGCCCATCGCCCTGCCGGACGATTGCGTGATTGATATTGAACTGGCGGGTGGGCGCGAGATGGCCGTGCACTGCGACATGCAGAGCTTTTCCGAGCTGCAGGTGGGCGACATTGTGCGCGTTGCCAAGGGGCCGCATCACTTCACGCTGCTGCACCCGCCGGGCTATGACTACTTTGCCACGCTGCGGCAAAAGCTGAACTGGAACCTGATTCCTGCGTGACGCAAATGTTGATGCGCAGCGCGCTTGTCCAGTTAATCCCTTCCGCTTCAAGGGGGAGGTTAGGAGGGGGATGGGTGATAAAAACACTCAGCCCATGCAACACCCATCCCCACCCTAACCCTCCCCTTGAAGGGGAGGGAATGTTATTGGCGCACTAACTCGCATCTAATTTGAATCATGCTGCAATCGCTCCATCTCACCGATTTCGTCTTAGTCACCGAAGCCACGCTTGATCTGTCCGCCGGATTTACCGCGCTCACCGGCGAGACCGGCGCGGGCAAATCGATTTTGGTCGACGCCATTGCGCTTGCACTCGGCGGCCGCGGCGATGCGGGTGTGGTTCGCCAGGGCGCAACCAAAACGCAAATCACGGCCACATTCGCGCTGCCTGCTGCCGCGCGCGACTGGCTTGCCCAGCATGAAATCGACGCAGAGGAAACGCTGATCCTGCGCCGCGTCATCGACGCGCAGGGCAAAAGCAAGGCCTTCATCAACGGTGTGCCGGCGCCGGTGGCGCAGCTACGTGAGATCGGCGATTTTCTGGTCGACATCCATGGCCAGCACGCGCATCAAGTGCTGCTCAAACCCGCAGCGCAGCGCGGGTTGCTGGATGCCTTTGGCAGCCATGATGTGCAAGCCGTTGCCACGCAGTTCCGCGCGCTGCGTGACGCGCAGCAACTGCTGGCGACTGCGCAAAGCGGCGCGAAGGCGCTGCAACTGGAGCGTGAAAAACTCGCCTGGCAACTGGACGAGCTAGACCGCTTAGCCCCCAAAGACGGCGAGTGGCAGGCCGTTGAAACAGAGCACAAACGCCTCGCCCACAGCGCCGCGCTCATGGCTGCCGCGGGCGATGCAGTGACCGCGCTCTCCGAGCGGGATAACGCGCTCACCTCGGAGCTTGACCAGGTGCACGATTCACTTGCCGCGCAATTGGCGGTCGATCCGCGCCTGAAAGACGTGGTGCAGGCGCTGGACGATGCGCGGATTCAAGCGCATGAGGCTGCGCACATGCTGGCCAGCTACGTGGAGCGCGCCGATCTTGACCCGCAGCGCTTGGCCGAGGTGGAGAGCCGCTTGTCCGCGCTGCACGCCACCGCTCGCAAACTGCGCGTGCCGCCGGAGAATCTGGCCACGATCTGGCACGACACGGCGCAGCAGCTCAAGTCACTGGACCAAGCCTCAGACGTGGACGCGCTGGAAAAACGCGTCGAGCAAGCGCGGCACGCCTATGACGCAGCCGCGGCCACACTCACCAAGGCACGCAAGGACAGCGCAAAAAAACTTGCTAAGGCCGTCACGCAGGGTATGCAAACACTGGCAATGGCCGGCGGTAAGTTGGACGTGAGTGTGCAGACTGGCGAGCCCAGTGCCAGCGGCAGCGATGCGGTGGAGTTTCTCGTCGCAGCGCACGCAGGTGTTGAACCGCGGCCACTGGCAAAAACCGCCTCAGGTGGCGAACTGTCACGCATTTCGCTCGCAATTAGCGTGATCGCAAGCACCGCTTCATCCACGCCCACACTCATATTTGACGAAGTCGATTCCGGCGTGGGCGGCGCGGTGGCAGAAACCGTGGGCCGCTTGATGCGCGAACTAGGTAGCCGCTGCCAGGTACTCGCAGTCACGCATTTGCCGCAGGTGGCCAGCTGCGCGCACCATCAACTGCGGGTTGAGAAAACCACGCAGGCCGGTAGAACCAGCACCGTGATCAAGCCCCTGCCCGACAAAGACCGCCTAGAAGAAATCGCCCGCATGCTGGGCGGCCAATCGATCACCGACACCACCCGCAAACACGCCAAAGAAATGCTGCGTTTGGCTGCGGTTTAAACCGGCTTCAAACACGGCTACGCAATATCCATGCGCATTTTCAGCCATTTTTGCCTGAAAAGGCGCATGGATATTGCGTAGCCGTGTTTGTGAATTCGATTAGTCCGGCTGCGTGCCCGCCACGATAAGCACCGCCGCCGAATGCATGTTCAGCGCACGCCGCGCAGTCTCCAAGCCTTCCATTACAAGCCAACCAAAACCACGCTCGCACATCACAAGATTTGACATATGTAGTTGTCGAAAAGTCATCGCAACTCATTTACATTCTGGCACTTGGAAAGCTGCTGCGTTGATTGCGAAACACGCTGAGCGAAAAATTTGCATTAAATGTGTGGAGGCTTGTCGATGGCCGAGATGACGCACCAAAACACCAGCTCCAGCAACATCACCCGCGTCGTACAGCGCCGCTGGATCCGGCATGAGCGGCCTGTCTGGCCGTTCGTATGGCGCGGGCTATTGCCTGTGCTCGGCCTGCTGCTGCTTGCGTGGTATGCGTTCTGGCCGTTTGCGCGCTCAGACATTGAAGCAACGGTCATCAAAGAAACGCGCGAACAACTCGCAGCGCGCGGCATGAGCTGGGTGAATGTTGCGGTGTCCGGCCAGCATGTGGTTCTTTCCGGCTCGCCGCCGCAAGCCGCTGACGGTGATGCTGCTTTGGCCGCCGCCCGCGCGGCGCTGTGCCCCAGTTGGGCCGGGCGACTGACCTGCGCCGTTTCGGTAACCGGCCAGTTTGCGCAAGCCGCGCCGCCACCGGTCACGCAACCGGTGCCTGCTGCGCCGGCGCCAGCCGCGGCTGCAGCAAAAGCCTGCGAGAAATCCTTGGCCGAGGTGGTGGCCAAATCCAAGATTGTGTTTGCCACTGGCAGCGCCCGCATCAGCGCGCAAAGCGCCAGCGTGCTGGATGAGCTCGCCGCGGCCGCGCGCGATTGCCCAGGCCAGATCACCATTGAAGGCCATACCGATTCGATCGGCTCCGCCGCCAGCAACCGCGCGCTGAGTGAAGCGCGCGCGCAAGCGGTGCGCGCGGCGCTGATCATCCGCGGCATTGCAAAAGAACAGTTACAGGCCAAAGGCTTGGGGCCGGACGCACCGATTGCCGATAACAGCACCGAAACCGGCCGCGCGCAAAACCGCCGCATTGAATTCAAAGTTCAAGCCAAGTGAGTCTCGACCCTAAAAACATCATCCGCCAAGGAGCCTTCAAATGAGTTATTTGCTCGCCAAGATTTTGTTTTTGCTGGTACTGGCCGCCGCACTGGGCGCATGGCTGATGTGGTGGTGGCTGCGGCGTCACTATGAAGACGTCACTACTGAATACACCACCATGTCCGGCGATTGGCGGGCCTGGCGCGCCAAGCTGGATGACAAACTTGCCGGGCTTGGCGGGATTGACTTGCAACCGCTCACCAGCAAGCTTGATGCGATCGATGCCAACGTGCGCGGGATCAAGATTCCGCAGCCCCAATCCACCGATTTGTCGCCGGTGCTCTCGGCCATCGCCGCGATTCCCGCGCCCAAAGCAGTTGATATCGATCCGCTGCAAAGCCGCTTGGCCGCGCTGGAAAAAGCGGTTGCCGCCATCCATATCCCCAGCCCGAAAGATACCGATCTTTCGCCGATCAATGCGCGCCTGGATGCGCTCGATAAACGCATCGCCGGCATTCAGATTCCCACGCCGCAGGCGGTCGACTTTGCTGATACTTATCGCCGCATCGACATGGTGGCCCAAGCCGTCAAGGCCATCCCCGCACCCGCGGCCGCCAAAGAAGTGGACTTAAGCGGCGTGCATGCCAAGCTGCAGGCTCTTGATCAGGCCGTGCACAACATCAAAATGCCTGCCATACCCAGCGTTGATTTGGCGCCTGTGCAATCGCGCCTAGCGCAGGTTGAACAAGCCGTGAAATCAATTCAAATCCCTGCCGCCAAGGACGTGGACTTAAGCGGCGTGCATTCAAAACTGCAAGCGCTTGACCAGGCGGTGCACAACATCAAAATGCCGGCCGCGCAAAGCGTTGACCTGACGCCCTTGCGCCAGCGTATGGATGAACTGGAGCGCGCGATCAAAGCGATTCAGATTCCCGCGCCGCAGGGTGTGAACCTGCAGCCGACGCACGAGCGGCTGGCCGCCTTGGACGCAGCCGTGCGCGCCATCAAAATCCCAACGCCGCAAACAGTTGATCTGACTGCGCTGCAAGCCCGCATCAGCACCTTGGAAGAGCTGATTCGCAACCTGCGCATGCCGGTGATTCCGCCGGCGACGCAGGTGGATTTGTCTCCCCTCCTGCAAAAACTCAGCCTGCTTGAGTCGCGTGCGGCCCAGCCCGCACCCGCACCGGCACCACGCCCAAGTGCGCCGGCAGCGCCCAAGGCCAACCCGGTCGTGCGCGCTGGCAGCCGCAATCTGCTTGCGCGCGCCGCGTACGGCAAGCCCGACGATCTGAAAAAGATCAAAGGCGTGGCCGGTGTGATGGAAAAAATGATGCACGACATCGGCGTGTATTACTTTTGGCAGATTGCCGACTGGAGCAAGAAAGACGTCGACTACGCGGACTCAAAGCTCACCGCGTTCCATGGCCGCATCGCCCGCGACAACTGGGTCAAGCAGGCCGCGCAGTTTGCCCGCGCAGCGGATGCAGCGCGCAAGCCGGCCGATTTTTGAGCTTTAGAGCAATCCCAAGATACATTACGCAGTATCCATGCGCCTTTTCAGGCTCTTTTGCCCGAAAAAGCTCATGGATATTGCGTACAGCCAATAAAAAAGCCGCTGGATTCAGCGGCTTTTTTTACCCGTACTTATCTGATCAACGTGCGAAGCGCGCAAAGAACCCGCCCTTGCTTTCGTTGGCGGCCTGCTCTTCACCCACCTTCATGGTGGTGACATTAGCTTGCGTCATTTCCATCATCAGCTTTTCAACCTGGTCGCCTTGCATACCGTAGGGGTTGAACACGCTTTGCATGCCGTACTTCAAATACAGGCGCTTATTGTTGGTGGACGCGGCGGCAAAGGCCATCGACCAATCCGGCCAGTGACGCTCTTGAATCGGCTCGTACTTGATCAGCGTGAGGCCATAGTGGCGCGGGTCTTTGTTGAGCTTGCCGTATAGCGTGTTGATGGCTTCGCGGCTGCCTTCCAGCGCCTGCAAGAAAATCTTTGAGTTGAAGCACAACATGCCGGTGAGATCACTGTTGGTGTTGTTCTTCTGCGCGGTTTCAAGAATCCGCTTGAACTCGTTCATGTCGACGCCGTCAACGGCGGTACTGGCATAGATCAGACGCATTAGCATGGTGTTACTCCCTTTTTCAATTCAAATCAGTTCGATGTGCGCTCAGCCCAGCATGTGCTGGATAACACGCAGTTTGTCGTCGGCCAGCTTGTTGCCCATCGCCTGAACGCACAGCTGGTGAAATGCTTTCAGATATTTCTGCAGCTCCTGCGGGGTTTGGCAGCGTTCCACACGCACCATCAGGTCAATCGCATCCAGATTGCCAACGTCCGACAAGCTGTCGCAAAGTAATTGCATGGCTTGTTTGAGATTGCCGGAACCGCCGGCAGAAGACGGCATGCCGGGCTGTTGCGCGGCAAAGCGCTGCAGTTGCTGCTCATCATGCGCGGCCACACGCGGCGCGGCTGGCGGCGGCGCAGGCGGGGGTTCATAACGCGGTGCCGGCGGTGCATACGCTCTGGGCGCAGCGCCCGCGTTTTCGTGGCGAGCAACGGGAGCGGCCGTTTCTTCAGCAGCCGCCCATTCAGCCGCGGCAGCAGAGCTCATGGGCACGGTGTCAAGGAAATTAGGCATGGACGTGATGTAGCCAGACACCTCCAGCGCCTCAATCAACGACTCAACATCGCCAAAGTTGGGCAGAAATTGCACCAGCTTGGACTTGGCCGTTTTGCCATCCACGAGCATGAGCAAAGTCTTCAGGCGCGGCGGGATGTCTGCCGACCGCTGCATGACTTTTTCCTGCCCTAACGAAGTTCTTCTGTAAATCGGATCCATGGATCGCCTCTTCTCCTGCTTGCTTGCAACGACACCGGATTGAGCATCGGTACTTGAAATTTCTGTCTAAGACAACTGTCAACCATGCTAGCGGATAAAGCAACTCTGGGGGCTCAAATCATGTTAATTTGTGTCGAATTAAGCATACATATTGTATTAAAAGCAATTACCACCCGCGCCAACTACCTGGTAGTTGGCGAATCATCAACAGGATCGAGGGGGTAAAAGTGCCGCAAACAAGTGCGCCGCGGCAGAAGCGGGAGATGGCGTCGGCCCGGCTTGGGCGAGATCTTGCACCAGCCAAGGTCCGCGCATGCGGCTGCCGCTGCTAGCGCGCCTTGTTCGGGCAGTTCTTGCGCGAGCAATGGCCGTACATCGACAGCGCGTGCTCCGCGAGCGTGAAGCCCAGGTCTTTGGCGATGCGCTCCTGGCGCTTTTCAATCTCGGAATCGACAAACTCCTCCACATGCCCGCAGTCCAGGCACACGATGTGATCGTGATGCGCGCCTTCGTTCAGCTCGAACACTGCCTTGCCGGTTTCGAAGTGGTTGCGTTTGAGCAGCCCGGCCTGCTCAAACTGCGTCAGCACGCGGTACACGGTAGCCAGGCCGATGTCGCCGTCTTCTGCGAGCAGAATCTTGTACACGTCTTCAGCGGTCATGTGGCGCTGCTGCGCGTTGTGGAAGATTTCCAGAATCTTCAGGCGCGGCGCGGTGGCCTTCAGGCCGCTGCTTTTGAGGTCGGCGGCGTCGGTGGCTGCAATGTTTCTGTAAGGCATGGCGCGCTCCGCGGGCGTTGGGGTTGGCACTCACCCGCTATCATAGGGGCTGATCGATCTGCAAGGCGCTCCCGCCTTCTCACCCTATGCACTCCATGGCCATTATTTCTTTGCTTCGCCGCGCCGCGCTGATTGCGTGTGCGCTGACGCTTGCCTCCGGCTGCGCACTGTACAAGCCCGAAATCCGCCAGGGTAACGTGGTCACCAGTGAGCAGGTTGCACAGTTGC
>JBJOQV010000123.1:0-3260 GCA_046049785.1 Pseudomonadota bacterium | reverse complement strand
ATCGATAGGCCCGCGCCAATGGCCGCGCCGGTCTGCGCGATCGAGGCGAGGTTAGTGATCTGAAAATCATCCTGCTTCTCGCCGGTGATGCGGTGCCGGTCGCGCAGCAGCTCGGTTACGTCGGCCTGCGCCTCGTTCATGCTCTTGGCGTCTTTAGCCTGCACAATGCCGTAGTGGATGGTGCGCGGCAGCGGCATTTTGACGGGAATTGCCGTGATCGGCGTGAGCAGGATTTCGCCCAGATCAGACCCATCAAGCTGCCGGCCTTCACCCGCCAGCACGCCAATCACGGTGTAGGGCCGCCCCTCCACACGGATGGTCTGGCCAAGCGGGTCTTGCTTGTAGAAATATACGTCTGCAATCTTGCCGCCAATCACCATCACGCGGTTGCCGGCGCGCACATCAGCTTCTGAAATGCCCACGCCTTTGTCCACCGTCCAGTTGCGCACGCGAAAAACGTTGTCTGTGACGCCCAGCACCACGCTGTTGGAGTTGTCACTGCCGTAGTTGACCTGAAAGAAACCTTGCAGCGTTGCGGTCGCGCCTTTGACAGAGGGCAGGGTGGAAATCGCCTCCATATCGTCGATGGTCAGCGTCGGCAGCTCACCGGCGCGCCGCCGCACGCCGCCTTGCGTGCGCGTGCCAGGCTGCACAATCAACTGGTTGCTACCCAGCACAGAAAGTTCTTTGTCAATGAACGTGCGCACCGCGTCGCCCACCGCCAGCATCAACACCACCGAGGCTATGCCGATGATGATGCCCAGCATGGTGAGCGCAGTGCGCAAGCGGTTGGCCGATAAAGACCTAAACGCCTCCACCAAAATTTGCGCAAAACTCATGCGTGTACTCCTTCTGCCGGCGCGCCGTCAAACACGACCAGCCCGTCTTTCAGACGCACCAGCCGCTTAGCGTGCTGCGCCACATCCGGCTCATGCGTAACCACGATGATGGTGAGTTTGCGCTCGCGGTTCAGTTGATCAAACACTTGCAGCACTTCGTCCGTCGTTTTGGTGTCCAGGTTACCGGTGGGCTCGTCGGCCAGCAGCAGCGGTGGGTCGTTGACCAGCGCGCGCGCAATCGCCACGCGCTGCTGCTGCCCGCCTGAGAGTTGGTTGGGCATGCGATGCCCCAGCTCTGCCAGGCCCACACGGCCAAGCAATTCCTGTGCACGCTGCTTGGCATCAGCGCGGCTTTTGCCGGCGTAGATCAGCGGCAGCGCGACGTTTTCCAGCACCGTCATGCGCTTGAGCAGATTGAAACTTTGAAACACAAAGCCAATGGTTCGGTTTCGTACTTCTGCGTGCTGCGCGGCGGACAGTTGCGTCACATCGCGGTCATTGAGTTGATAGGTACCTTGGTCAGCGCGGTCCAGCAGGCCGAGCAAGTTCATCAACGTTGACTTGCCCGAGCCGGACTGCCCCATGATCGCCACGTACTCGCCGTGGTCAATCGTCAAGGATATGCCGTGCAGCACCGGCGTGACCACATCGCCGGTGCGGTAGCTCTTGGTAATGCCAGAAAGCGACAGCAGCATCAGTTGTTACCCGGCAGAACCGGGTTGATCAGGCGCGTGATCACCTGATCGCCTGGCTTTAGATCACCGCTCACCATCTCGGTAAAGCGTGTGTTGGCAATGCCGATGGTGACATCGTGCAGCTTGGGTTCATTGTCCGGCCCGATGGTGTAAACGCGAAACACGCGCGAGCCGCCGCGCACGCTTGAAAGCACGCCGTCATCGGTGGAATCAGCCTTGGGCTTTGGCGTGGGTGTAGCTTGTGCTTTGTCTCCTTCTTTGGCCGATTGGTCTGACTTCTTCTTCGCGCTGGCATCTTCTTCAGGCCGAAAGCGCAGCGCGGCGGTGGGAATGCGCACCACGTCCGGCTTGCTGGAGACCACAATCCGCGTTTGCGCGGTCATGCCGGGCTTAAGTAGTTCATCGGGGTTGGCCACATCGATCACGATGTTGTAAGTCACCACGCCGGAGGTGCTGTTGGGGCTCAAGCGAAACTGCCGCACTCTGCCTTCGAATTCTTTCTCCGGATAAGCATCGACCAGAAAACGCACCACCTGATCTTCGCGGATCAAACCCACATCGGCCTCGGACACGCTGGTGTAGATCTGCATGCGCGTTAGATCTTGCGCGATCTGGAACAGCTCGGGTGTTTGAAAGCTTGCGGCCACGGTCTGGCCCACATCAGCGTTGCGCTTGATCACCACGCCATCAATCGGCGAGCGCACCACGCTGTTGTTCAGATCCGTCTTGGCGGTGTCTAGCTGCGCCTTGGCCACCTCCACATTGGCCTGCGCGGCCTGCACTTCGCGTTTGGTCTGCTCCAGCGCCGCGCCGGCAATAAAGCCTTGCGACTGCAGGCGCTGATTGCGCTCTTCGTTGCTGCGCGCCAGTGCCAGTGATGCCTGCGCCGATTCCAGTTGCGCCTGCGCTTGGCGGATGCGCGCCTGAATCAGTGCCGGATCAAGCTTGAGCAGCACCTGGCCTTTTTTTACTCGCTCGTTAAAGTCCACCAGCCGCTCGCTCACCGTGCCGGATACCTGCGTGCCCACGCTCACGCTGGTCACCGGCTGCAATGTGCCGCTGGCCTGCACCGCTTGCGTGATCGGGCCGCGGTCAATTTCCTGCGTGCGGAATTTTGGCGCGTCCTGCGCTTTTTTCCGCTGATGCGACACGGCCAGCGCGCCGGCACCCAGAACACCAAGAATCACCACGGCGATCAGGCCGCGTTTGACGAGTTTGTTCATGTCTTGTGGAGGTGGTAGCAAGTGGCGGCAAGTGTAGGGGCTTGCGGCGCGCGCTCTGCCGGTCTTGCGATGAATTGCCGCAATACGCGTGGGAAATGCAGTTTGCGAAGATGAATGCCATCTGCAGCGCCCCCGCAGCCCGCTCACAAAGTGCTCTACGCAATATCCATGCGCTCTTTAAAGCAAAAATGCCTGAAAAGGCGCATGAATATTGCGTACCCCCCTGTTTGACCATGCTCAACATCAAGAACAGGTAAAGTTCGGTTTGCCGAGTTCCGGCGGGAGAGTGCGCAAGCTCAGTGCCTGCGCCACCGAAGGCGTAATACCCGAAATCGCTCAGGTCCCCGAACCGCTGTGAAAGAGATCGGCACTCTGGAGAGAGCGCATTGTTGCCGCGCCGCCGAAGGGCTCACAGCCTCAGGCACAAAGGACAGAGGGGACGCGCGCAGGCTGCGATTGCCTGCACTTGAGAACGCTGCGTCCAATGTCTTTGCAACGAACCC
>JBJOQV010000122.1:0-3771 GCA_046049785.1 Pseudomonadota bacterium | reverse complement strand
TGGCGGGCCGAGCGCAGTGCTGCGCGCGCAGCGGCAAGATCGCCTTTGGCCATCGCATCGGCTGCAAGCTCGCACCAGAAGTGCGCGACCGACCGCGGCAGGGGCGCGCCGGTGGCCTTGGCGTGGGCGGTTGCCGCATCGATCGCTTTGGTCCAGCTGCGCTCCATTTGATACAGATCGGCCAGAAACCCCTGCGCTTGCCCTTCGAAGGGCGTTCCACTGAGCGATACAAATGCGCTTTCCGCACGGTCCAGTAACCCAGCCTTGAGGTAATCCTGCGCTAGCGCAAACAGCGCCTGATCGCGGTACTGCGGCGGCAGGTCTGGCCGCTCGAGCAGGTTGCGGTGCAGGCGGATGGCGCGATCGGTGTCGCCGCGGCGGCGAAACAAGCTGCCGAGCGCAAAATGCAGCTCAATGGTTTCCGGATCAAGGCTGACCACTTCGACAAACGCTTCAATCGCGCGGTCGGGCTGATCATTCAGCAGGAAATTCAGGCCGTTGAAGTATGAGCGCGGCAGGCGCTTGCTCTCCTGCACCACTTCGCGCAAATCAATCCGCGACGCGATCCAGCCCAGCGCAAACAGGATCGGCGCGGCAATCAGCCACCAATTCTCAAACTCCAATGCTTAGCTCCGCAGCGAAGGCACGTCGGGCGGATTCAGCGGCCCGCGGGCCGGCCCGGTATCCGCAGGCTGTTGCGCCGTTTTTTTCAGCCGCTTGATCTCGCGCCCCTGTTTGAACAGCCGCGGTGAAGCCGTAATGATCCCCAGCAAGACGCCCAGTGCAAAGGTGACAAAGATCACGATGATCAAGGGCGCCGTCAGCGCGGTTTCCGCCGTCAAGCGCAGCGTGACCGGATCGGCATTTTTCAGTGCAACCCAGAAAAACAGCACCACCATCAACAGCCAGAAAAGCCAGGCAAATACCCGCATCCACAGTTCCTTGAATTCTTGATTCCACACGCCGATGCGCCAATGCGCAAGCGCCTAAGTGTAGGCTGCGGATAGGGATTTGAAAAAGTAAAAAAAAGCGGCCATCGGCCGCTTTGCTGCTGCAATCACGCTCTATAAAAACCTATGAACCGTTGACCTTGCTGTGGGCAATATCAACCAGTTCGCGCAGCTCCTTGCCGGGCTTGAAGTGCGGTACCCGCTTTTCAGGCACCACGACTTTGGCGCCAGACTTCGGATTGCGCCCCTGCCGCGCCGGGCGAATATTCAGCGAAAAACTGCCAAAGCCGCGGATTTCAATGCGGCGGCCCAGCGCCAGCGTGCGCGACATTTCATCCAGGATGGTCTTGACTGCAAAGTCGGCGTCTTTGGCCACCAGCTGCGGGTAGCGTTCCGCCAACTTGGCAATCAGTTCTGACTTGGTGAGATGATCATCAGCCATGGTTGCACAAGGCACCGCGGCATCGCGCAAGCGACACCGCGGCGCGTTGCCGGTTACTGTTTGTTGTCCAGCTTGGCTTTGAGCAGCGCGCCCAGGCTGGTGGTGCCGGCGTTGCCGCTGGATTCCTGCTTGGAAATGAACTCGGTGGTTTCCGCACTGTCCTTGGCCTTGATCGACAACTGGATCGAGCGTGTCTTGCGGTCGATGTTGATGATCATGGCTTCAAGCTTGTCGCCCTCTTTCAGACGCGTGGTGGCATCTTCCACCCGGTCGCGGCTGATTTCAGAGGCGCGCAGATAGCCTTCCACCTCGTCGGTCAGCGCAATCACCGCGCCCTTGGCTTCCACGCTCTTGACAGTGCCATGCACCATCGCGCCCTTGTCGTTCATGGCGGCGTAGTTGTTGAACGGATCGCCTTCCATCTGCTTGATGCCCAGGCTGATGCGCTCGCGCTCGGTATCGATCGCCAGCACAATCGCTTCCACTTCGTCGCCCTTCTTGAACTTGCGCACGGCTTCTTCGCCGGTCTCGGTCCAGGACAGGTCAGACAAATGCACCAAACCGTCGATGTTGCCCGGCAGGCCGATGAACACGCCAAAGTCGGTGATCGATTTGATCTGACCCTTGACCTTGTCGTTTTTCTTGTAGCCGGCGGAGAATTCTTCCCACGGATTGGCGCGGCACTGCTTCATGCCCAGGCTGATGCGGCGGCGGTCTTCGTCGATCTCCAGCACCATAACTTCAACCTCGTCACCCAAGGCAACCACTTTCTTGGGATCGACGTTCTTGTTGGTCCAGTCCATTTCAGACACGTGCACCAGGCCTTCAATGCCGTCTTCGATTTCAACAAATGAGCCGTAGTCGGTCAGGTTGGTAACCTTGCCAAACATGCGGGTACCCACCGGGTAACGGCGCGCAACACCGCTCCATGGATCGTCGCCCAATTGCTTGACGCCCAGAGACACGCGGTTTTTCTCTTGATCGAACTTGAGAATCTTGGCGGTGATCTCTTGACCCACCTGCACCACTTCGCTCGGGTGGCGCACACGCTTCCACGCCAGATCGGTGATGTGCAGCAGGCCGTCGATACCGCCCAGATCCACAAACGCACCGTATTCGGTGATGTTCTTGACCACGCCTTTGACGGTCGAACCTTCCTTAAGGTTTTCCATCAGCTTCTGGCGCTCTTCGCCCATCGAAGCTTCCATCACTGCGCGGCGCGACAGCACGACGTTGTTGCGCTTGCGGTCAAGCTTGATGACCTTGAACTCCATCGTCTTGCCTTCGTACGGCGACGTATCTTTGACCGGGCGCATATCCACCAGCGAACCGGGCAAGAACGCGCGGATGCCGTTGGTCATCACGGTCAGGCCACCCTTGACCTTGCCGGTCACGGTGCCGGAGACCAGCGCGCCGTCTTCCAGCGCACGCTCCAGGCTCACCCATGCGGCCAGGCGCTTGGCGCGGTCGCGCGACAGAATCGTGTCGCCATAGCCGTTTTCCAGCGCGTCAATCGCCACGGAAACAAAATCGCCCACTTGCACTTCCAGCTCGCGGGCATCGTTGTAAAACTCTTCTACCGGGATGAACGCTTCAGACTTCAGTCCGGCGTTCACCACCACAAAATTCTGGTCGATCCGCACCACTTCTGCGGTGACAACCTCACCGGAGCGCATATCGGCGCGCTTGAGCGATTCTTCAAACATTGCGGCAAACGATTCGCCGCCGAATTTTTCAACTGCGCTATCAACTACTGCTTGAGCTTGAGACATTTTCAACTTTCGAAACACACCGTTGCGTGATTGCGCGGGTGGGGTTAACAATCACCGGACTTTGCTCACCTGAGCACACCGGCACCTTTACCTGTTACTGCTTTGTTTCTCCGGGCAGGCGCACTGGCATTCCTTGCGCGGAGCTTTCCAGTATATCAAGAAAACCGCTTTGTAATCAATCAGTTAGCACAAGCGGCCGGAGTATGGATAATGCCACTTTCAAACGGATGAAAACTATGTTTACGCAATATCCATGCGCTTTTTCAAGCATTTTTGCTCGAAAAAGCTCATGGATATTGCGTACAGCATGAAAAATGCTCTGCAAAGCCCGCCGTTATTGCGCCGCCGGTTCTTTGCCGCGCGGCGCATCCAGCCACTGCACGATCAGCCCTTCAATTGCAAAGCGCAGCCGCAGATAGCTGCCTTTGCGAAAACGGTCCTCCGCCTCCAGCTCGCTGTCGGCAAAGCCGCGCAGGTTCAAACCCAGGGCCAGCACGACTTTGCTGCTGACCCGAAAGCCCAGTTCCACACCAAACGCGGTTTTGGGCGTCAGAATGGGGTCACCCACGGCGCCGGTGCAGCGGCCAGATAACGCGCGCCGCCAGCA
>JBJOQV010000121.1:0-4354 GCA_046049785.1 Pseudomonadota bacterium | reverse complement strand
CTGCCCTCCGTGATGGTAAGCGCCTCGCTGCGGCGGGTGTTGATGTGCGCGATGCGGTAGCTATTTTCAGTTTCCACCAGCACCGTCCAGTTAAACGGTGAGCCAGGCCGCGGCGCGGCATCTACCTTGGCGTTGACCAGATTGTTGGCCCGCGCATATTGCTGCCCAAACGCAGTTGCCTCGCTCTTGCCGAGCATAGTCACGCCCACCCACACCGGCAGCAAAGCAAGTGCCGCCGTGGCGGGCACGCGCGACGCACGAAACAGCAGCGAGGCCAGCAGCCCCGCCAGCACAATGCCAGAGAGCACCAAATCAATGATGAACACCGAGCCCAGGCCAAACCGCGCATCCGAAAACGGCGCCAGCAGCATGGTGCCGAATTGCGTGATCCAGTCTCCGGCGATGTGAATCGCAATCGATGCGCCGGCCAGCCACGTGTAGCGCTTGAAGGCATCGCGGCGGCGAAACAGCAGCGCGAGGATGCCGCCCAGCAGCAGCGCCCATAGCGGCAGCATGGTCACCGAATGCGTTACGCCACGGTGGCCGCGCAGGTAGGCAAGGTCAGATACATATTTGAGTACTGCATCGCTATCTGGAAACGCCGCCGCCACCAAACCCACGGTCATGGCCTGCCATACCGGCACCCGCGGGCCGAACCAACGCAGCTCATTGGCGCTGGGCGCTTGGGTGGGGCGTGCGGTGACGGCGCGCGCCAGCAGCGCGCCGGAAAGGGCGTGGGTGATTGTGTCCAAGATATGAAGAGGAGGTTTCTAGTGTGGGTGTGCCCGCACTACACCGCAGCAGCGGCCTGAATTCAATTAGGGTTTGAGCGGTCTAGAGGGCGTCTACGCAATATCCATGCGCATTTTCAGGCAAAATGCCTTCAAAAGGCCCATCGATATTGCGTAGAAGGCTTTTGATCCCGTGCAATCAGGCGTGCTGCCAGACCTAGCGCGGCTAGCGCAGCAGCGAAGTCTTATCGCGGTCGCCTGGATCGAAGTAGGGATCGATCGTGGGATAGAACTTAGCTACTTTGCCGCTGCTATCGAAGTGGACGTTCATCAGCATGTCGGCCTGGCCGTTTTGCTTGTAGCGATAGCTCCACACATCAAATGTGTGGGCACCCCAGCCCACACGGCCTTTCTCTGCCGGCGGGCCAAAGGCGGCCATGATTTCATCGCGCGTCCATTTGCCGGTTTCGATGGTGGCGAAGTTGGCATCGGTCAGCCCGTTGTAGCTGCGGATAACTTTGCCGGCTGCGTCAAACTCCACCGTGGTGTTGAACTGTGCGAATGTGTTGGCGTAAATCCAGCGCTCGCCGGCCGCAGTTTTGGCTTTGATGCTTGGCGCGCCGCGCGCAGCCTGAACTTGGCTTGCGTCCTGACCAGCTTGCATGGGCGCAGCGCAAGCGCCTAGCAGCAGCGCCATGGCCAACCAGACCGGCGCTGCAAGAAACGGTTGCCGGACGACAGAAGCAATAGCTGAAGTGATGCGCTGCATACTCGTGCGCTGCAAAGTAGATGACACTCCCATCTAAACGCGCGGATGCGCCAAACGCAAGGAGATTTACGTGCCGTTACGCGGTTAGCATGGCTACATCAAGTACGTGTCAAGGACGCGGCACGGGCCGGCTGAAGAGGGAGTCTTGCAGGCGCAGCGCCAGCGGTTCGTTCAGGCTTGGGTTTGGGGCGGCGGGTGCAGCGTCCACTTGCACCGCAGCCATCACAGGCGCCGCCGCCGGTTTTGCGGGTGCGGAAGCTGCATTTTGATTCAATTGCAGCACCAAAGCCGCGGCAAGCGCGAGGCACAGCGCCGCCCACGCCGCGTGGATGCGCAGCGAGCTTACAGGCGAAGGCGCTGCTGCCTGGGCTGCGGGCGCGGCCGTTTCTACCTGCGCCGGTTCGCTCTCACGATGGCTTGCAGCGCCAAGGCCGCTGCCTTGCAACAACCGCAAACGCTCGTGCGCGCGCTGTTTGAGCGGGCTTGCCGTATCCGGTTGCGATGCTTCGGTTACGGGCTGCGCGGATTCAAATCGCGCGCATGCCGCTTCCACCAATGAGATTTTGGCAACAGGTTTTGCGGTTGGTATTTCTGCCGTGTCAGAATTGGCTGGCATGGTTGCGATCAGCGTTGTTGCTTTACAGTAGATTCAGGCCTCGGGGCGCGCTTGCCAATGCCGCGTAAATGGGATGAGTGGGCGGATGGCGGCGGACTGGCGGTTTTTTGTGCTGGCTGGCGCGCCGCGCCGGTTTTGCTGCGCTGCGCCGGCCGGTTTGAATCCGTCCGGTCAAGCCGGAAAAATCCTGTATAATCAAAACGTTATGCAAATCGCGTAACACTATTCTTTAGCACGGCAGGGTGCCTCAACCCTGACCGCAAGTGATGAAAGGACGAGGATATGAGCGTAGCTGCCATTGACAAGCAAGAGATCGTTGCCAAATTCGCCCGCGCCAAAGGCGACACCGGCTCCCCAGAAGTTCAAATCGCGCTGCTCACCGCACGCATCAATGAGCTGACCGGCCACTTTAAAGAGCACACCAAAGACCATCATTCACGCCGTGGTCTGCTCAAGATGGTCAGCCGCCGCCGCCGTTTGCTGGACTATCTCAAGGGTAAAGACGTCGATACCTACAAAAAGACCATCGAAACACTTGGCCTGCGCAAATAATTTGATCGCGCACCGCATCTGAGTACACCCAAAAGCCTGCTGCTTGACCCGCTGCAGGCTTTTGTCATTTTTTGGGTCAGCGTGAAGGCGAACGGCGGCGCCTGAAATCCCCCGGCAAAAGGAGAAACTGAAATGTTCAACAAAGTCACCAAAGTATTCCAGTACGGTTCCAATACGGTCACCATGGAAACCGGCGAAATGGCGCGTCAATCCAGCGGCGCGGTGCTGGTCAGTATGGATGATTCCGTCGTGCTGGCCACCGTTGTGGCCCGCAAGGACGCCAAGCCCGGCCAGGATTTTTTCCCGCTCACGGTGGATTACATCGAAAAGGTGTACGCAGCCGGCCGCATTCCCGGCGGATTTTTCAAGCGTGAAGGCCGCCAAAGCGAAAAAGAAGTGCTTACCAGCCGCTTGATCGACCGGCCAATCCGCCCGCTGTTTCCTGAAGATTTTCTGAACGAAGTGCAGATTGTCGTGCACGTACTGTCCAGCAATCCTGAAATTGATACCGACATTCCGGCCATGATTGCCTCCAGCGCAGCGCTGGCGATTTCTGGCATTCCATTCATGGGCCCGATTGGCGCAGCGCGCGTCGGTTACAAGGACGGCGCGTACATTCTCAACCCGAGCAAAACGCAACTGCAAACCAGCCTGCTTGACCTGGTGGTTGCGGGCACGGAGCGTGCAGTGTTGATGGTGGAATCAGAAGCGCATCAACTAAGCGAAGAAGTGATGCTGGGTGCCGTGGTCTACGGCCACGAGCAAATGCAAACCGCAATCAACGCGATTCACGATCTGGTGCGCGACGCCGGCAAGCCCGAGTGGGACTGGAAAGCCCCGGCCAAGGACGCGCCGCTGATTGCCGCCGTGACCGCCGTGGCCACGCCGCTGATTACCGAGGCCTACAACACCCGCGACAAGCAGGCCCGTACCACCAAGATTCGCGACGCGTACGACGCCGTCAACGCCAAGCTGGCTGCCGATGCAGCCGCGGCCGGCAAGAGCGCGCCGGACGCAAGCGTGGTCAGCGGCATGGTGTTCAACCTCGAAGCCAAGCACGTGCGCAGTCAGATTTTGAACGGCGAGCCGCGCATTGACGGGCGCGACACGCGCACCGTGCGCCCCATCAGCATCCGCACCGGCGTGCTGCCGCGTGCGCATGGCTCGGCGCTGTTTACCCGTGGTGAAACGCAGGCGCTGGTGGTGGCTACGCTGGGCACCAAGCAGGACGAGCAGATCATCGACGCGCTGCAAGGCGAGTACCGCGACCGTTTCATGTTCCACTACAACATGCCGCCGTTTGCCACTGGCGAAACCGGCCGCGTGGGTGCGCCCAAGCGCCGCGAAGTCGGCCATGGCCGCCTTGCCAAGCGCGCACTCGTGCCGCTGCTGCCTTCTGCAGATGAGTTCAGCTATTCAATCCGCGCGGTGTCTGAGATTCTTGAGTCCAACGGTTCTTCGTCAATGGCTTCGGTCTGCGGCGGCTGCCTAGCGCTGATGGATGCGGGTGTGCCAATGAAGGCGCACGTGGCCGGCATCGCCATGGGCCTGATCAAGGAAGACAACAAGTTCGCTGTGCTCACAGACATTCTGGGCGATGAAGATCATCTGGGCGATATGGACTTCAAAGTCGCCGGCACCGCGCAAGGTATTACCGCGCTGCAGATGGACATCAAAATCCAAGGC
>JBJOQV010000120.1:0-4571 GCA_046049785.1 Pseudomonadota bacterium | reverse complement strand
CATAGACCGACGGCACCCAGTGATAGAGATCGTCCTGCGCATCGCTGGTAAACGCAGTAGGCGCCGCAATCACGGTGATGCCCTGCGCCTGAAAATCCAGCACTGCACGCGGCATATGGCTGGCCTCGGTGACCAGCAAAATGGTTTTTCCCGCCCCCAGCAACTTGGCGGTGTAACGGGCATTTTCCAAAGTGGTATTGGACTCAGGCTCGGCCTGTACGCCCACCACACCAAACTCGTTTTGGAGTGCGTCTTTCATCATCGTGGCAAGTGGCGTGCCGCGGCCGTTGGGGCGCCCGCCAGACACAATCACCGGCAGCCCGGTGCGCTTGGCGAGCAGTGCGCCGTAGCGCGTGCGCTCCAGCGTGTTGGACAGCAGCGTTTGCTGCACACCAAATTCCGGTGCATACGCGCGCCGCCCGCCAGAGAGCACCACGATCGCATCGGCCTTGGGCAGTGCATCAAGTTGCAGGGGCGGGTAGCGCGATTCGACCCACTGCGCCCAGGCCCGCGCCACAGCGGGGGTTGCGGCCACCCACAGTACCGCCAGCGTGCCCCAAAAAAACACCTGCGCGGCTTTGGCAAATCGTTTACGCAGCAGCCAGGCCAGCGCCAGCATCAGCAGCGGCAGGCCCGAGAAAACAAAATTCAAAACAACGTAGTTCAATGTTTCAACCATCGGGGTCAATCAGCGAATTTGCTATCCTGTGGCTATCGAAGCACCAAAGCCCAAAGTCTACAGGTTTGCCTTATGCGTACCCATCGTTCCTCTGTCCGCGCGCCACGCTCGCAAAATGCCGAATCGCTGATTCGCCTGGTCCGCTCGATGGGCGAATCCGGCAGCCGCGTCGAAGACGAGTTCTGGGCACCGCAGCTCACGCATGAAATTGAACGCCAGCTCGCGCAAGGTTCAGATGCTTCCATCAGCGCTGCGCTGGACTTTCTGTTTGCCGACGACATCCTTGCCTACGAACTGCTGGCCGATCATGTCGAAGGCGTGGTTGAATCCACGCAGATTGAAATCGACGGTAAGCCGCACGATGTGTTGCTGATCGCCTGCCCGCTGTTTGCCTGGACGCGCGCCACGATCGCCGCCGGCAAACTGCCGCCCGCTACGCTGGACGCTGTGCGGGCGCAACTGCACGGCCACGTGCTAGCCAAGAGTGCGCGCTTGGCAGTGGTGGATGCGCTGTTCTCGCCGGATCAGTTGCCCAATGGCTACGCGGCCAACCGCAAGCTGCTGCTGCGGGCCGCAAAACTGCTTGCTACCGGGCAGACCACGGTGCCCAAGCCGGAGGATTTTCCGCAGGCGGTGGACTTCATGGCTGATTCACGCTTTGTGCTTGCTGCCGTCGCCGCGCCGGTGGGCACGCCGCTGTTCGCCTGGCAGGAAGCCGGCGTGAAACGCGCGGACTGCATTGACGCCTGGAAAAAACAGGGCGCCGGCGCGCTATCGGGCATGCTGGCCAACTGCGCGTTTGAGATGGCTGCGCCGGCCGCGTTCTTTCATGCCGTGCGCAGCGCAGAGCAAGAAATCAGGCCGTTCTCCATCAAGGCATCCGTCAGCTTTTTGCACATGGTGCTTGATCTTGCGCCGGCCGCGCAGCGCGCCGTGATTGCCCGCTGCGTAGACCGCGAGTTTGAGGAATACCGCATTGGCTTTACCAAGCTGGATGAAGACGAAGTGCTGCACGGCTGCCTGTGGCCGCTGCTGGGCGCGGAGATTGAAAACCCCGACATTGCCGATGTGATCGAAGCGGCGCTGCGCGAAGCCGGCGTGACCACCATCGTACATATCGCGCAGCAACTGCCCGCGGAGTTCTGCCCCGACTGCGGCGCGCCGCACTACCCCAACGCCGAAGCCGAACTGCTGCACGCCGGGCTGCCGCTGGAAGACGAAGACCACGGCACGCCGCAGCATTTGCACTGATTTCTAAATCGGCTGTTCTGCTGACCTCCGTTCGCGTTGAGCTTGTCGAAACGCATTCGAAGTAAGTGATTGAGTTGGCTAGTCGCTAGAGGGCTGCGACAAGCTCAGCCCGAACGGTTCCAGAGATTTCCGGCAGCGCTACCAAAGGCCTCTACGCAATATCCATGCGCCTTTTCAGGCAGAAATGCTTGAAAAGGCGCATGGATATTGCGCAGAAGCACTTAGAACCTCAGTAAACTACTTCTTTTTGCCCGGTGCGCGCCGCCCACCCTGCACCAGCGTTGCCTCAACCACTTTGCCCGACGCATCGCGCGCAAACTCAATCACTGCATTGACCGCAGCGACTTCCATGCGGTCTTTGGCAGTCAGCACAGCGTCGATCGCGCCTTGGCCGCTGCCTTGCACTTTGAGCTTGCCACCTTCTTCAAACACCCGCAGCGAAAACATCGGCGCGAGTTGATACTCGCCGGCGTAATCGACCCACAGCGGATTGCTCGCTGTTGGCGCAGCGCGTGTGCTTGCGCGCACCGCTTCCATTACCCCGCCGCCCTGCGCGAAAGCAAAACGGTTGATCTTGCCATCGGCTTCTTTCAGCGGCGTAATCAGCAGATCAGCGACCGTGGTGTACAGCGACCCTGCGCTGTCATAAGCGGTTTCAAACGCGCTTTGGCCCGCCGCCTGGCCAAACAGCTTGCCCTCTTTGATGAAAAACTTCACCGGCAATCCGGCCAGTTCAAACTCGCCTACCATTGCCTGCATCATTGCATCGGGCATGGGCTGCGCGATGCGCGGCTTGCCAAGCGGCACGTCCGCGCCAAGCAGGTGCAGGCTCAATTCATCCAGCCCGCCCAAGTTGGTCATCGACGTATCGGACAGCACCACCACCGCGCGCTTCGCTGCCTTGTCCATCACGAGCGAGGATGAAAACCCGCCCGTGCCGCCGTCATGCATGATGACCTGCTTACCTTTCACGTCCGCAAAAAACCAGTTGATCCCCACCTGCTTACTGGCAATGCCGGCGGGAACCTGATGGGTGCTTTGCATGCGGGCAGACAGCGGCGTATCAATCAGGCCGGCCTGCGCCTGCGCATAGCGCACCATGTCATTGAGCGATGCGCGCACCATGCCCACGCCGGTCAGGCTGGGCGTAATTGTCCAATAAGCTGCCTTCTGGCCGGTGGATACGTGGCCGATGGCGAGCTTTACGCCGGCCGGCGGCTTGCGGATAAACGCACCCTGCATCCCCAGTGGCGCAAACAAGTTGGCCTTGAGCACGCCTTCCAGATCACCGCTGCTTCCCGCATAGGCCTGCGTGACCGCGTGCGACAGCACCATCATGCCAAAGTTGGAATACTCAAACTGCGAGCCCAGCGCACGGCTAATCTTGACATCCGCCAGCGACGCAAGCACATCCGCGGCGCTCAGCTCTGCATAAGGATCATCTTCTTTGCGCGGCTTAAGCCGCGAGGGCAATGCCGGCAGGCCTGATGTGTGTGTGACCAGGTGCGCCACAGTAATGTCTTGCCCGCCCGACTGCGGCACGCGCGTACCGGCAGGCAGATGTTTGGCGATAGGATCGTTCAGATTCCACTTGCCCTGCGCAATCAGGTCGGCCACCAAAAAACCCGTCATCGTTTTGGTGATGGAGCCGATCTCAAACGCAGTATCAAAGTCAATTGGACGGCGTGCTTTGTCATTGGCGCAGAAGCTGGCCCGCGCCACTTGCGTGCCTTGCATCACTGCCGCCACCACGCACGCACCCGTGCGGTCGCCGGCAAATCGCTGCGCGAGTTTTGATTGCAGTTCCGCGTCCGCCATCGCAGCCGCCGTCATCGGTGCAGTGGATATTGCTGCGGCCATGGCAGCGGCCACGGTGTGTCGTGTTTGAGGGCGCATCAGAACCTCCGGTGAAGTGGACGCCATTGTGGTCCACGCACTACGCGGCCAAAAGTGGACTGCGACAAACCTATGCTCTACGCCGACGAAAGACCGCGCCGCAATGTAAGCGCTGATAGAAGCGATGGGTTTAGATTAAGAGAACGCAATATCCACGGGCGTTTTCGAGCAAAAATGGCTCAAAACCCGCATGGATATTGCGTATAGCGCGTTTTTTCTACGCTTTCACACTGTCTTTGATCTGCTGCAGCGCGCCTGCGTCTTCAATTGTGGTGAGGTCGCCGGCATCGCGCCCCTCGCACACGGCCTGGATCGCGCGGCGCAGCACCTTGCCCGAGCGGGTCTTGGGCAGCATCGCCACAAAATACACGCGGTGTGGCCTTGCTACAGCGCCCAGCTGCGTGTCCACGACCTTCATCACCTCGCCCTCCTGCTTCAAGCGCTGCTCGGCCGTGGCCACTTGCGCCGCGTCTTTCACCACCGCAAAGGCCACTGCCACCTGGCCTTTGAGTTGATCGGCCACGCCCACCACAGCGACCTCGGCAATGTTGGGATGCGAACTGATCGACTCTTCAATCTCGCGTGTGCCCAGCCGGTGACCGGCTACGTTGATCACATCGTCCGTGCGGCCAAGGATGAAAAAGTAGCCATCTTTGTCTTGAATGCCCCAGTCGAATGTGCTGTAGAGCAGCTTGCCGGGGATGCTCTTGAAATACGTATTCACAAAGCGCGCATCATCGCCCCA
>JBJOQV010000119.1:0-4714 GCA_046049785.1 Pseudomonadota bacterium | reverse complement strand
CTACAGGGAGGCGGTTCCGTTGCAGAACGCCGACCTTGCGCTCGAAGATGCAAAGATGGGCTTCCTTCGGGGCAGTGCGGCGGTTGTTTTCATCGCGCCTAGCCGCGCTGCTGCACTTGACAGCTTTGATTTAAAACAAAATCGCTTTCGTACGGACGTCTATAAAAACACCATGGGGCCACCATACCCCGGAGCCGTCATCGCGGTGCATGAAGATGGACGAGTGACCGCTGGCGCATATCGTGGATTTGCCAACCCAAAGGTGGCGAGTTTGTTGCGCCCGGTTGGTTGGGCTGATGCCGCTAAAAATTTTTTGAGCGTTAAGGAGATTGCGTTGCCGCCCACGAACGAGTGGGACACTACGACTCGCACAGAACCGATGGAGTTGAAACGCGGCGATCATATCAAGATGCAAAGGGCTGAGCCGGGAGAACCAAGAATAGATCAAATTTTTTGGGTGCCCGACGCGTGGTTCGACTATGCAGAGGCGTTGGGCTCGCTCAAGGGTAATGTGCCGGCACCATTTGTTCCGGCAATGTACTTTGGTCAGGTTATTCGTTTGGATCCTGTAGCTGCAAAGAACTATTACGACGGATTGGATGGCGCAGGCAAAGATGAGCATATGCGCTTGTACACGGAAGAAATCCTGGAGTTTGACCCCAACCGCGCGTTGAACGTGCTGGTTGAAAAGTCCAGGCCTTCATTTATTTCTCCGCATGCAAACCGCAGCCGTTCTTCAATCAACATTCGGCAAGATTGGCAAGAACTTAGCCCAAAGCAGCAGCAGACTTTGCTTGATCTCGCACGATCTCGCGCCGAAGGTTGGCAGGGCGATTCAACGGCACTGCAGCGCTTGGTGGAAGCGGGCATCACCTGGTGATGCGGGTTGGCTGGTTCAATACTGTAAATCTAGAACTGCGGTAACGGTTGTTCCGCCAAATTCCGCAGGCGGCTACGCGCGGCATCAAAGTCGGGGATCACGCTTTCCACCACCTGCCAGAAGCGCGGGCTGTGGTTCATCTCGCGCAGGTGCGCAAGTTCGTGCGCGATCACGTAGTCAATCACGTCCATGCCAAAGTGCACCAGGCGCCAGTGCAGGCGCACGCGGCCATCACTGCCGGCGCTGCCCCAGCGGGTGCTGGCGTTGGAGAGTTTCAGCTCAGTTACCTTCACACCCAAGCGCGCTTCAAAGATCGGGATGCGCTCTTCAAACACGCGCCAGGCTTCGCCCTGCAGCCAGCCTTGCACGCTGTCTTTGATGCGCTGCTCGCTGGCCTCGATCGGCAGCGCGAGCAGCAGCGTTTCCTGCTCGAACATGCCCAGCTGCAGGCGGGTTTGCTTGGTGCCGGAGCCCAATTCAATCGTGATGGTGCGGCCTAGATACGGCAGCGTGGTGCCATGCTCCCACTTGGTGGAATGCACCAGCATGCGGGCGCGGCGCGCCTGCCATTCGGCCAGCTTGTCCATGATCCAGCGCTGCTTTTCCTGCAGCGCTTGCTCTACATCAGCGAGCAGCACCCATTTGGGCGCGGAAACAGACAGGCCGCGGTCGTCAATCACAAAGCCGATGGTGCGGCGCTTGCCGCGCTTGAGCGTGTATTCAATCACCGAGCTGCCAAACTGCACAAAGCGTTTGGCGCCGTTCAAGGTGCTTGGAGTAGGCGTGTCCGGCGCTCCGAAGTTGAGCGCAAGCTGGGGTTCAGCCGGCGGGACTTTTTTGCTCATGGGCAGACGCGGATGGGTAAGGCGCAGTATAGCGATGCGGCGCGAGCGCGCGCATTTCTGTCTCGATCCACGCCTCCACTTGTTGCATCAGTGATTCAGGCGTGTGACCGTTCGATGACACCGGCTTGCCAATGCTGATGGTCACCGTGCCCGGCTTGAGCACGAACTTCTTGCGCGGCCAATACTCGCCGGCGTTGTGCGCAATTGGCACCACCGCCGCGCCGGTAGCCACCGCCAGGCGCGTGCCGCCGGTTTTGTAAGCACCGGCCTTGCCCACCGGGATGCGCGTACCTTCCGGAAACATGATGATCCAGTTGCCCTGAGCCATCAACTGCTTGCCGCGCTGCGCCACCAATGAAAACGCTTCCGAGCGCTTGCTGCGGTCGATATGAATCATGTCCAGCCGCGCCATCGCCCAGCCAAAGAACGGGATGTAAATCAGCTCGCGCTTGAACACATACGCCAGCGGATGCGGCATCATCGTGGGGAATAAAAAAGTCTCGTAGGTGCTTTGGTGCTTGGCCAGCAAGATTGTGGGCGCGTTGTTGTCTGCCTTGGGCAAGTTGTCCATCCCGCGCACTTCATAGCGCACGCCGCAGATCACCCGCGCCCCCCAGATCGCCATGCGCAGCCAGCGCGTGGTGAACCAGTACAGCGGCGTGCCGCGCATGAAGATGGATGCGATGATGGAAAAGATTGCCCAGGGAATCACCGTGAGCGTCATGAACAGCACGAACAGGATGGAGCGGATCAGGTTCATGTCGCCAGCTTAGAAAGGTCCGCCACACGGTTCATCGCCGTGTGCAGACTCTGCAGCAGCGCCAGCCGGTTGGCTTTGAGCGCAGGATCGTCGGCATTCACCATCACTTTGTCAAAAAACGCATCGACCGGGCCGCGCAGCGAGGCGAGCTCGCGCAGGCTGGCGGTGTACTCACCGTTTTCAAATAGCTTCTCTGCAATGGCGCCCGCATTCTTGAGCGCCACGTGCAAATGCTTCTCTGCATCTTCGACCAGTTTGGATTCATCGACTTCACCCACAGCGATGTCGGACTTCTTGAGGATGTTGCCGATGCGTTTGTTGGCTGCGGCCAGCGCTTCTGCTTCCGGCAATTGAAGGAATACGCGGACTGCTTCAAGATGTTTGGGAATTTCGCTCCACGCCGGCCGCGCTTCCAGCACAGACTCAGCCTCGCGCGCGCTGTAGCCCAGGTCGCGCAGGTAGCCCGCAACACGATCAAACATAAAAGTCATCAGTGCTTCAAAAGCCTCAGGCGTACCTTTGAAGCTCGCGTACGCATGCTGTGCAAGCGTACGCAAATTCAGCGGCAGCTTCTTTTCGATCAGCATCCGCACAATGCCAAGCGCATGCCGCCGCAACGCGAACGGGTCTTTGTCTCCAGTAGGTAGCTGACCAATGGCAAACATGCCCGCCAATGTTTCCAGCTTGTCTGCCAGCGCGAGCGCTGTTCCGGTCTGCGTGCTTGGTAGTGCGTCACCTGCAAATTTCGGTTGATAGTGTTCTGTAATCGCTTGCGCAACTTCTGCGTCTTCGCCATCGTGCTTGGCGTAATACGTCCCCATAATGCCTTGCAACTCGGGAAACTCACCGACCATATCGGTCAGCAAATCGGCTTTGGAAAGCTTTGCCGCGCGCTCCGCTTTCTTTACATCCGCGCCCAGCAGGCTTGCAATCTCAATTGCAATGGCAGTAACGCGTGCGTTGCGATCCGCCTGCGAACCCAGCTTGCCGTGATACACCACATTTGCGAGCTTGGGCAGGCGCGACTCCAAAGTTTGCTTGCGGTCTTGATCAAAGAAAAACTTTGCATCCGCCAGCCGTGGCCGAACTACGCGTTCGTTACCACTGATGATCAGGCTTGGGTCTTTGGTTTCGATATTGCTCACGATCAGAAAGCGGTTGGTGAGCTTACCGTTTTTTTGCGTGGCAAAGTATTTTTGATTGGTCTGCATCGTGAGGATGAGGCATTCTTGCGGCACTTCGAGAAACTCTTTTTCAAAGTGGCATTCGTACACCACCGGCCATTCGACCAGTGAAGTGACTTCATCCAGCAGAGCATCGGGCGCGATGATCTCGTCGCCCTTGGCTAAGTTGTTTAACTGCTTTTCAATCGATGCGCGGCGTTCTGTATAGCTAGCAACGACGTGGGCTTTCTTCAGTGTTTCAACATAGCTGTCGGCATTGGCAATCGTGACTGCGCCGCTTGAATGAAAACGGTGGCCCTGGGTAGTGCGGCCCGATTCCAGCCCGAACGCGTGGCATCCAACGATATCGTCTCCGTACAGTGCTATGAGCCCATGCACAGGACGCACGAAGTTCACAGCAGTGCCATCATCGCGCTCATAGAACATTACTTTGGGTATGGGTAGTCTCTTGAGTGTTTCATCCATAGTTTGCTGCAGCACTCTCGATATGGGGAGTCCCGCTGCGAGCACAGAATGAACGAGGTACTCTTTCCCATCAATTAGCCGCCGCGATAACTCACTGGGTGGTACCGCAGCGAGCGAAGGAAATCCGGTTTTCTTTTGGATCTTCTTCTCTAACGCAAGGGTAGGATTCCCGTCATTCGAGAAAGCCACTGACGTCGGCATCAACGGCGTTTCGTCCTGCTCAGCGGGAGATTCCGCGGCTACTTGGGTCACGTGCACCGCAAGGCGGCGCGGTGTGGCATAGCTGGTGACAACTGCATCTGCGCCGGTGAGTTTGCGCGCAGCGAGTCCCTGCGCGATGCCGCTGGCAAACGCCTCGCCCAGTTTTTTGAGCGCCTTGGGCGGCAGTTCTTCGGTAAGCAGTTCAACGAGCAGTGAGTTCATATTCTTCTAACAGTGATTGCGCAATATTCATGCGGGTTTTCAGGCATTTTTGCTTTAAAAGGCGCATGGATATTGCGTGGTTCGATTTCAAACTAGGGTGGATTGCCCGCACCCAAACCCACACCCGCCCGCGGGAGAGGGGACGCAATTTTTAAGG
>JBJOQV010000118.1:0-2725 GCA_046049785.1 Pseudomonadota bacterium | reverse complement strand
TTACGCGCGATGCAGACTATGCGCCGTGGGTGGCCGGCGCGGGCGGCGCGCTATTTTTGCTGGGTATTGTGCTCTTTGTAGTTCGATCTAAAAAGAAGTATTTGCACGACAAATAAAAGCACTGTACGCAATATCCATGCGCCTTTTGAGGCAAAAATGGCTCGAAAGGCTCATGGATATTGCGTAGAGCAACCTTGGAGATCTCTGTGAGTATCAAAAAACTACTTGATTTGACCGGCAAGACCGCACTGATCACGGGCGGTTCACGCGGGCTGGGCCTGCAGATTGCTGAGGCGCTGGGCGAGCAGGGCGCAAACATCGTGCTGTCTTCCCGCAAGGCCGATGAGCTTGAAGAAGCCGTCAAGCATTTGGCGGCGCAAGGCATCAGCGCGCAGTATGTGGCGGCAGATACATCCAACCCTGCAGACATCGCGCGGCTTGCTGATGAAGCGATTGCCAAGCTTGGCCACATCGATATTCTAGTTAACAACGCTGGCGCCACCTGGGGCGCACCGGCGGAAGATCATCCGCTGGAAGCGTGGGACAAGGTAATGAACCTGAACGTGCGCGGCCTGTTTCTGCTCAGCCAGGCGGTGGGCAAGAAAAGCATGATCCCGCGCAAATACGGCCGCATCATCAACGTGGCCTCGATTGCAGGGCTTGGCGGCAATGCGCCCGGTACCATGAAAACACTGGCTTACAACACCAGCAAGGGTGCTGTGGTGAACCTCACGCGCACGCTGGCCGGTGAGTGGGGGCCGTATGGCATTACCGTCAACGCGCTCGCGCCCGGTTTCTTTCCCAGCAAAATGACCAAGGGTGTACTGGCCCATTTTGGCGAAGATACGCTGGCCAAGCACGCGCCGCTGCAACGCATTGGTGATGATGAAGACCTCAAAGGCGCGGCGCTGCTGTTTGCCAGCGATGCCGGCAAGCACATCACCGGGCAGATTTTGGCAGTGGACGGCGGAGTCTCGGCAGTTTGATGGTGCATGACAAAATGACTTTGCGCTGCGCGCTCAATGACAAAATGACATGGGGCAGCGGCGTGCAATTCATATTGTCATCAAGCGTGCAACGCAAAGTCATTGCGTCATACTTATGAGCGAATCACTCATTCAACGCGGCATCGAAATTCCGTTTCTGGACGATATCGGGCTTGCGTTTGATTCTATGGCAGATGGGCATTCGCAAGTATCGCTTGCACCGGAAAAGCGCCACACCAACAGCTGGGGCGTGGTGCATGGCGGCGTGGTGATGACCATGCTGGATGTGGCGATGGCGATGGCCGGCCGCTCGCTGCAAAAGGCCAAAGAAGGTGGCAATGTCACGGTGGAAATGAAAACCACCTTTGTGCGGCCCACGCAGGTGGCGCAAGCTGGCGCGCGTGTGGTCGCGCGTGGGCACTGCTACCACTTGTCTACGACCATGGCGTTCTGCGAAGGCGAGGTGCTGGACGATCAAGGCCGCATATGCGCCAAGGCCACCGGCACCTTCAAGTTTTTGACACGAGTGGACGCGCAGTCGCGCAGCTTTGCAGGCTCAGCCGGTGATGTTGAAAAAACCGATTGACGGATTAAGTCGTACATCTGAATGAATTTTTGTTAGGAAGCTCCCATGAATACTTACCAACGCATCGTTCTCGCCAGCCGGCCTTCCGGCGCGGTGACCCCAGAGAATTTCCGGCTTGAAGCCGTTTCGTTTCCGGTGGTCAATGAAGGGCAGGTGCTGGTGCGGCATCACTATCTAAGCCTTGACCCGTACATGCGCGGCCGCATGAATGAAACCAAGAGCTACGCACAGCCGCAGCCGCTGAACGAGGTGATGATCGGCGGCACCGTGGGTGAAGTGATCGAGAGCAAGAACGCGCACTTCAAAGCCGGTGACAAAGTCGTGGGCATGGGCGGCTGGCAAGAGATGGCGCTGGTGGACGCTGCCGTGCCGGGCGCGCTGCGTAAAGTGGATACGGCGCATATTCCACTATCCGCCTATCTGGGCGCTGTAGGCATGCCGGGCGTGACGGCATGGTACGGACTCTCGCAGATCTGCAAACCAAAGCATGGCGAAACCGTGGTGGTTAGCGCTGCCAGTGGTGCAGTTGGCGGCGCGGTGGGGCAACTGGCCAAGGCGCGCGGCTGCCGTGCTGTGGGCATTGCTGGCGGATCGGACAAGTGCAAGTACGCCGTGGACGAACTGGGTTTTGATGCCTGCGTTGACTACAAAGCGCATGCAGACCCCAAAGCGCTTTACAACGCGCTGAAAGACGTCACGCCAAACGGCGTTGATGGCTACTTTGAAAACGTGGGCGGTGCGATGCTGGATGCAGTCATGCTACGCATGAACGCCTTTGGTCGCATTGCCATGTGCGGCATGATCGCCGGCTATGACGGCAAACCGATTCCCATGGCGGCGCCGGCATTGATTTTGATGAATCGTCTGAAGCTGGAAGGTTTTATTGTTTCCGAACATATGGAGATTTGGCCTGAAGCGCTCAAAGAGCTGGGCGGCATGGTAGCTACAGGCAAGCTGAAGTACCGTGAAACGATTGCACAAGGGCTTCAAAGCGCGCCCACGGCTTTTATGGGGCTGCTCAAGGGCGCAAATTTTGGAAAGCAACTGGTCAAGTTAGTTTGAATTTGGATTGACTGCGAGCGCCCAGATCACTAAAACAGTCTTGAGGCGATGATGAGCGAGCAAATCAAGCACGGTGAGGAGTTTCGGGACG
>JBJOQV010000117.1:0-3276 GCA_046049785.1 Pseudomonadota bacterium | reverse complement strand
TGACCTGGCTGCCCCGGCAAATGATGCAGTGAAGTGCGGTAATGTGTGCGCATGCATGCAATTGTGATCGGCGGCGGCATCATTGGTGTAACGACCGCGTATTTTCTGCGCCAAGCGGGTTGTGAAGTCACGCTCATCGAGCGCAATAGTGGTGTGGCCCAAGAAACAAGTTTCGCCAACGCTGGAATCATTGCGCCGGGCTATGTCACGCCGTGGGCGGCACCCGGCATGCCCGGAAAAGTCTTGCGTTCTCTGTTTCGCCGCGAATCCCCCGTCGTGTTTAAACCAGGAACCGATCCAGCGCTATGGCGGTGGATCGCACGATGGCTAAGTGAATGCGAGCTAAACCGCTACCGGCTAAACAAAACTCGCATGCAGCGCGTCGCGTTTCATAGCCGCGCGGTTTTGCATGAGCTGCGCGATCGCCTGAATCTATATTACGAGCAGTCTTCTGGATACCTGCAGCTATTCAGAACTGAGCTCGATCTGCAGCTCTCACAGCCAGCACGACAACTTCTTTTAGAAACAGGCGTTGCGCATGCTGTGCTGGATGAGGCGGCAACACGCGCACTGGAGCCGGGCATCTCAGGACAAATGAAGTTTGCCGGTGCATTGCATTTGCCGGAGGATGAATCCGGCAATTGTGCGCTCTTTGCGCGCCTGCTGCGCAAACAGGCCGAAATCGACGGGGTTGCGTTTCGGTTTGATCACTGTGTCCAAGGCTTGTTGGCGCAGCGCGAGGGAGTTTTAGTGCGCACCGATCGGGGCGAATTTTCCGGCCAAGCGGTCGTTATTTGCGCTGGCGTTGCGAGCGCAGCGCTCGCAAAACCCCTTGGTATTCACATCCCGCTATGGCCAGTCAAGGGATTCTCAGCGACCGTGCAGGTGCAGGCCGGTGAGGCGGCACCGCGCGCGGCATTGATGGATGAAGCCTACAAAGTGGCGATTACCCGGCTAGGAAATCGCTTGCGGATTGCCGGCACCGCCGAATTGAGCGATCAACGCATCGCTCTGCGAGAAGAATCGTGCGTAACTCTTCTGAAAGTAGCGAAGGACTGGTTTCCGGACGCTGCCAACTACGCTCAAGCAAGTTTCTGGTGTGGTGCTCGGCCCATGTTGCCAGACGGGCCGCCTGTGCTGGGCGCAACGCCGGTTCCCAACGTGTTCCTCAACGTTGGTCATGGGAGCACAGGCTGGGCCATGTCCTGCGGCAGCGGCCAGATTCTCGCCGATGTCATCACCGGCAAACCACCAGCCATCGATCTCGATGGATTGACAATCGCACGCTACTGGTGATTGTGACGAGGACGAATCTATGCCACTTCCTCTTTATGATTTGACAACCCTGCGCAGGATGGAAAGCGAATGCAAAGCAGCGCTGCCGGCGGGGGCGTTGATGCAGCGCGCAGGCAACGAAGCGGCAGCACTGGCATGGCGCAGTGCGCTTTGTGGTTTTGTTCGACCACAAGCGTCGATATTCGCCGGTCCTGGCGACAATGGGGGTGACGCGTTTGTGGTTGCACGCGCGCTTCACCTGCGTGGAGTTCAGGTTACCGTTTTTGCGGCAGAGCATTCAAGCTCCGCAGACGCGCAAGCAGCACGATCACTGTGGGCAGCGATCGGTTCGATACAACCGTTGTCCGCTGCAGCTTCGATTAAGCATACACATTGCGTAGTCGACGGTTTGCTCGGTATCGGAATCGATAAGGCGCCAAAGGGTGAATTGGCCGACGCGATCCTTCAGATCAACCGCTTGGGCCGCAGCGGCGCCAGTGTTATATCTCTTGACGTACCCAGCGGCCTGAACGCGATGAATGGCGTTGCGTATCTGCGCGAGGCCACAGTAGTTGCCCACCATACGATCACATTCCTTGGTGGCAAGCCAGGGCTGTATACCGCACAGGGGCCGGACTTTTGTGGACAGGTTTGTGTCGCTACATTGGGTGTGACTGCGCGCGTAACGAATGCGGCCGTGACCGAGCCAGATGACTTCACTTGCGTACTGCCCACGCGCCGCGCTGCGCAGCACAAAGGTGACAGTGGCGATTTACTAGTTGTCGGTGGCGCGGCAGGGATGACCGGTGCTGCCCTATTGGCCGGACGCGCAGCGCTGGCAACCGGTGTGGGGCGCCTGTTTGTAGCCTTGGAAGATTCGCGAGTGGCTGTCGATCCACTAAGGCCAGAAGCAATGCTGCGCACCTGGCGTGACCTGCCCGACGCAAGTGCGATCGCCTGCGGTTGCGGGCTGTCACAAAGTAGTGCAGCGCGCGATGTTCTGGCGCAGATCATTGTGCAGGCGGTGCCTGTTTTGCTCGATGCAGATGCGCTCAATATTCTGGCAAGCCATGCCGAGCTGCAAATTACTCTACGTGAGCGCACTGCCCCCACCATTTTGACCCCCCATCCACTGGAGGCAGCCCGGTTGCTGAACACCGATACCTCTGTCATCCAAGCCGACCGAATCTCCGCTGCGCGCGCGCTCGCTGCGAAACTCAATGCCCAAGTTGTGCTGAAAGGTGCCGGGTCTATCATCGCTCAGCCGCAAGGCCAGTGTTTTGTAAATCCGACAGGCAATGCCGCACTTGCGACCGGCGGTACAGGCGACATGCTGGCCGGATGCTTGGGAGCCCTGCTTTGCGCAGGGATGCCCGCTTGGCCTGCCGCTCTTGCGGCGACCTATGTACATGGGCTTGCCGCACAGAAAGCGGCAAAACAAGTAGGCGGTATGTCAGGAATGACATCAAGCCTGTTCCTGCCGGAGTTGGCCCGTCTGTTCAATACGCTGCGAAATCAGTATGCATAGACCATGGACTGCGGTGTTGTTGTTGATTGCGGCGCAGTGGGTGCTATCGGTGCTGGACGCAAGCGGAAAATGGCTGGCCACCGCGGGAGGATTATCTGTACTGCTGATTTCTTTTGTTCGCTATGCGGTGCATTTGGCATTGACGCTTGTCTGGGTGCTTCCCAGCGAAGGACTCGGTGTTTTGCGCAGCAACCATAAGGGATTGCAAGTATTGCGCGGCGCTTTGATGCTTGCGACAACGATTTTGTTTTTCTCTGTACTCAAATTCGTCCCTCTGGCTGAGGCAACCGCGATGAACTTCATGGCCCCGGTCATGGTGGTTGCTGCAGCGCCTTGGCTGCTTGGGGAGCGCGGCCGTAAAAGCCGCTGGGCCGGCGTGGCGCTGGCTTTCCTGGGGATGTTGATTGTGGTGCGCCCAAGCGGCGCAGTGCCACCGTTAGGGCTCATTCTCGGCCTGCTATGCGCAACTTGTT
>JBJOQV010000116.1:0-11948 GCA_046049785.1 Pseudomonadota bacterium | reverse complement strand
GCGAGGACAAATTGCTTGCTACGCATTGGAGGCTCGAGTGAACATCATTAAAACGATTATAGGGGCGGCATGGCTTGCCGCCAGCGGGTTTGCGCTGAGCGCCTTACCCACCGCCGCGCATGCGCTGGATTTGTCGGCGATCAGCAATCAAGACGCGTCCGCCGGACTAAAAGAGGCGCTGAACAAAGGCTCCGCCGCGGCAGTGGCCAAGCTGGGCGTGCAGAACGGATTTTTGAATAACCCCAAAGTCAAAATCCCCCTACCGGAGGGTTTGAAGACGGCGGAAAAAGCGATGAAATTGCTCGGCAAACAAAAACAGTTTGATGAGCTGGTGGTGAGTATGAACCGCGCCGCCGAGGCTGCCGTGCCCGAGGCCAAGGTGCTGCTGGTGGACGCGGTAAAGAATATGAGCGTTGCCGATGCCAAAGGCATTATCAGCGGCGGCGATGATTCAGTGACCAAATTTTTCCAGTCCAAAACGCAGGACAAACTCACGCAGCGCTTTTTGCCGATCGTGAAAAAGTCCACTGAAAAGGTTGGCCTTGCGCAGCAGTACAACAATCTGGCCGGGCAGGCGGCAGGCTTTGGGGTGGTCAAGCAGGAAGACGCCAAGATTGAAAACTACGTGACCCGCAAAGCGATGGACGGTTTGTTTCTGATGATCGCAGAGGAAGAAAAAGCGATCCGCAAAGACCCTATCGGTACCGGCTCGGCGATTCTTAAAAAGGTCTTCGGCAAATGATCGGGCTGCGCCGTTGAGCGCCATCCATCCGGCTGAACAGGCGGCCATGGAGGGCACGCTGCCGCTGGTGGGCCGTAGCACCGGCGCTACTTTGTCCGCGCCCGCGGTGCTCACCGGCGCGGCGCGTGAAGTGCTGCTGCTGTTCTGGCACGATTGGGACGTGCATGCGCTGGCCTGGTCGCGCGCCTTCAAGGGCGACAAGATCAAACCGGTGCATTTTGGCTTTGACCTGTTCAGCTTTCCGTCCAACGCGCAGCTCATGACCTTTAACGTCTGGCGCGCGATTGAAAAGCTGGACAAGAAACTGCGCGGCCGCGCCGCCGCAGTGCTGTCCAACGACGAGCAGTTTGGCGCGCTCATGGGCGCGGTGCTGGCGCAGCAACTGCATCTGCCGGGCAACGATCCGCGCGCGGTGATTGCCTGCCACCACAAATGGGAAAGCCGGGAAATTCAGCGCCGCGCCGCGCCAGAGAACGTCCCGGCGTACTGCGCGTTTCCCTATGAAGATCTGCATCTTGGCCGCGTTCCGGCGCAGCTCACGCTGCCCTACCCGTTTTTTGTCAAACCGCTGAAGGCAACGTTTTCTGTGCTCGCGCGCGAGATTGATTCGTTCCACACGCTGCTGTCGCACATGCGCTTTGCGCCGTTTGAAAAGCACATCATCCGGCGCCTGATCAAACCGTTCAATGACATCTCGGCGCGCATCGCGCCCTCCAGCGTGGATGCAGCCTGGCTGATTGGCGAAGAAATCGTGCGCGGCCATCAGCTCAACATCGACGGCTATGCCTGGAACGGCGCGGTGCAAGTGCTGGGTGTGGTGGATGAATGGATGGTGCCCAACGCGGCCGGCACCGCGCAGGCATTCTCACGCTTTGAGTACCCGTCGCACCTGCCCGCCGATGTGCAAGAGCGCGCTAAAGACCTGGTCAAAAAAGTGATTGCCGCGCATGGATTTGTGCACGGCTTTTTCAATATCGAAGTGTTCTGGCACAAAGAGCGCGCCGGGCACGACAACGAATTCACCCTGATCGAGATCAACCCGCGCCTGGCATCGCAGATGGCCGATTTTTACGCACATGTGGACGGCCTGGACGTGTATGCGATGGAGCTGGCCATGGCGCTGGGCCAAGACCCGGCCAGCGTGCCGCGCACAGCGCCGCGCCACGGCGTGGCCGCCAGTGTAGTGTGGCGCAGCTTTGACGGCAGCAGTTGCCCGCGCGAACCCAGCGCGGCAGACCTGGCCTGGCTCAAGCGCTTCATGCCCGATGCGCAGTTGCACGTGTTCGCCAAACGCGGCGCGCAGCTCGCGCGCGAGATCAAATGGCTGGGCAGCCACCGCTGGGCCATCATGAACTACGGCGCGCGCGATGCGCAGGATCTGCGGCAGCGTCATGCCGCCGTGTCTCAGCGCCTGGGCTGGCCGGTGTTCTGGGCGCAGTAGCCTAATCGTCAACGCTGCCCCGCCGGCATACTGTATATGCGCGATGCCTGCCACAAAGCGATTGCGAACGTGACAACTGCTCTTGTGCGGAACAAGCACCTGCCCTTAATGTCTATATTCATTCACAAATTTCACTGGCACACGCTTCATGTCCACCGCTATTTGCCGCTTTGCGCTTGTGCTGCTGCCGCTGTGTGCTGTGGCCACGCTGTCCTCCGGCTGCGCAACCGCGAGCAAAAGCGAGTATCAAAGCCTGGACGTGTTTGTAAAGTTGCCGGAGGGTGCGCCCAAGGCTGGTGTGGTGTGTGTGCTGTCCAACCGCGCCAGCAAAGTCACCGGCAATGCGCCGATGCTCAGCGTCTCGGTCGAGCGCTCCGGCTCTGATTTAGAGGTGCTCTGCCGCACCCAAAACGGGCTGACCGGGCGCGCAGTAGCCGTTTCGCGGATTCAAACCAATGGCGTGGGCGCAGTCCTGGCTGGCATGACCGGCCATGTAATTGACCACATGACCGGCAAGCTCTACGACTATCCGCGCCGCATTGAAGTGGCAATTGGGCGCAACCGCGTGTTTGAGCAAGGTGCGGGAATCGCGGCAGTGTCAGACGTACCGCTGCCCGGCAGTAACCTGGCGCAGGCGACCGACAAGGTAATTGCTGAGTAGCTGCTGGATCGTAGTTTAAAATCGCTCACCCAATATCCATAGGCTTTTTCAGCCACTTTTGCCTCAAAACCCGCGTGAATACTTGCTTGTACGCAGGGAGCTCGCGCTTGCATGCGCTCGCCGTTCACACGGTGGCAGGCGATGCCTGCCAAAACCCCGTGTTCACCATGGATATTGCGTATTCTGCTTTATGAAAGCGCTTTAAACACCCGCCGCAGGCTGGGGTCTGCCGCAAAACTCTCGATGGTGTAGCCCAGGTGCTGCATCAAGTCCAGCATGGCGGTGTTCTCGGTCAGCACAAAGCCTTCCAGCACTTCCAGCCGCTTTTCGGCCGCCTGCGCCTCGAGCATGCGCATCAGTGCGCTGCCGATGCCTTGGCGCTGAAAGCCATCGGCCACCGCCAGCGCGTACTCCGCGTGCAGCTCGGTGCGGCTACGCAGCCAGTGCGACAGGCCGATGATGCGCTCTGCACCCGGATTGTCCGCGTCGGGCATGACCGCGACAAACGCCAGCTCGCGGTCGTAGTCGATCTGCGTGTAGCGCACCAGCATCGCCGCCGATAGCTCGCGCATGTGGCTGATAAAACGCATGTAGCGAGACGCATCCGACAAGCCGCGCACAAACGCCTGCAAGGCAAACGCATCTTCTGGCCGGATCGGCCGTAGCAGGTATTTTTTGCCGGCCAGCGCGCCGCTGCGCATGCTGGCCTCACTCATCAAGCTGCTGGGGTAAGGGTGAATCACCATATGCGCGTAGCGCTGCGCTGGCGCGGCATCCGCATCACCCGCCGCATGCACAAAGCGGATGCGTGCATCCAGTATCTGCAGCCGCCCGCGCGACAGCCGCAGCGGGTCGATCACCACATCAGTCAACTCGGGAAACTCGCACAGCGCCTCGGACAGCGTGAGCAGATAGTTTTGCAGTTGCACCAGCACGAGGCCGGACGGATCTGCCAGTGCAAGCTGCGGGTGAACGCGGCTGCGTTCAATCAGGCGCTGCGCCAGCAAGCGGTTCAGCGGCGCCAGTTCGCTGGCCTGATCGCCAATCAGTTTGCCGCTTGCACCACCCGCGCCAAAAAACAGCACCGGCCCAAACAGGTGATGGCTGTGCGCCTCGATCCGAAGCTCGGGCGCGCTGGCGCCAGCAGCGGCGCTTGGCACCGCCGCATCGCGCGGCAGCCCAAGCGCGCGCAAAAACGCATGGGCGGCGCTGCCGGTCAGCTCCTGCACGCCATCAACCCGCGCCTGCGCAATCAGCGCGGCGATGCGTTTTAGGTCAATCTGTTTTGCACCGGCGACCGGCGGCGGAATCTGGCGCAATAGCTCCTGGTTGTAATGAAAGCTGGCCAGATTGCCAAACGCATCCACTGCCGCTTCGGGTGTGCGCAGCGCCGGCACGCGCGCCAACTCAAACACGTGCCGCAGCGCGCGTGCGTGCGCATCACCCATGACGCAGGCGACCACGGGCTTGCCGCTACTTGCAAGCGCGTGCGCAAGCTGCGCGGCGCACGCCGCATCCACGCCCTCTTGCGGCGCCAGCACCAGCATGAGGCCATCAATGTCTGGCGCCGCGGCGGCCTGGGTAATCTGGACAGACCAGGTGGATGCGAGCTGCGCATCGTCGATATGGCGTGCCAGATCAGTGCGTACCGTGCTCACCCGCACGCGCGCGCCCCAGTCTTGCGCCAAGCGCGCTGCTGCGCTGCTGTTGGAGATCACCGCGAGCCGGCGGCCCGCCGGCTGCCGGTCACCAGTCAGTAATTTGAGGGCAGAAAACAACTGGATAAAAAAGTACACCCGCACCGCACCGGCCCGCGCCAGCGCTGCGGAGAACACCGCCTCATCCTGCGCCAGCGTCACCGTGGGAATATCCGTGGCCGCGCCATGCCCGGTCGGCTTGAGCACAACCACCGGCTTGGCCGAAGCCGCAGCGCGCAGCGCGCTCATAAACCGCCGCACCTGCACGCGGCTGGTGGCAATGTCGTCCAGATAAACCACGATCGCATGCGTGCGCGGATCGGTTGCGCAGTAGTCCAAGAGCCCGGCCAGCCCGGTTTCGCCACGCACGCCGCAACTGGCCACGAGCGAAAAGCCCACTTGCGTGTCGGCCGCCCAATCCAGCATGGCGCCGGTGAGCGATACCGATTGCGCCAGCAACGCAATGCTGCCGGGCGCGGCCAGCGGCATTGCGCTGGCGTTTAATCCCAGATGCGGCAGCTGCAGGCCAAACGCGTGCGGGCCTAGCAGCGCGACGCCGGCGTGGGCGGCCAGCACATGCGCCGCGTCAGATACCTCCGGCTCCACATGGCCGGGCATGACCACTGCGGTGGCGATCTTGCGCTCACACAACTGGCGCAGCGTGGTGAGCGCACAGGCAGGCTTAACCATGGCAACCGCCAAGTCAAAACCGTCACCCTGCACTGTAAACGCGCCATCCGCATCCACCATGGCGTAGTCCACTTGCAGTGTCTCGCCCAGCGCCACGTGCGGCGCGGCGGTGCCCTGGTGCAGCACGAGCACCCGGCGCGGAGCCAGCAAAGCGGCAAGGCGGTCAGGCATCACAAACTCGGCAAATCGGGCGGCGGTGGATCAATCTGCAGCAGCACGCGGACATGCTGCGCCACGCTGGCGGCCAGCGCATGCAGGTCATAGCCTCCCTCCAGGCTGGAGACCATGCGCCCTTGCGCATGCTTGTCGGCCACCTGCGCCAGCACATGCGTGACCCAGCGGTAGTCATTCTCGGTCCAGGCCAGGCGGCCCAGGTCATCGGCCCGGTGCGCGTCGAACCCGGCAGAGATCATGATGAGTTGCGGCTTGTAAGCGTCGAGCACCGGCAGCCAGTGCTGCGCTACTGCTTCACGCAGCGCCCTGCCATCGCTGCGCGCCATCAGCGGCACATTGATCATGTTCGCGCCCAACGGCTCCTCGCCGCAAAACGGATACAAATCGCGTTCAAATGTGGAGCACATGAGCACATTGGGATGATCCGCAAAAATGTCTTCGGTGCCGTTGCCGTGGTGCACGTCAAAATCGATGATCGCCACACGCTCAAGGCCGTACGCGGCCATGGCATGGGCGGCGCCCACCGCAATATTGTTGAAAAAACAAAAGCCCATCGCGCGGTTGCGCTCAGCATGATGCCCCGGCGGGCGCACCGCCGCAAAGGCGCGAAAACCCGGTGAGCGCATGGCGTGATCCACCGCCGCGACCACAGCGCCCGCGGCGTGCTGCGCCGCAGGCAGCGTGGCCGGGTTCATCGCGGTATCGGCATCAATCCGCGCCATCCCGCTGACCGGCGCGGTGCGCTCCACCAAGTCCACGTGCGCGGCGGTATGCACCGCCAGCAATTGCTCCCGCGTGGCGGCCGGGGCGTCCTGCGCATCCATCAAGTCGAGCAACCCGTCCGACAACAAGCGGTCCTGGATTGCCGCCAAGCGCTCCGGGCACTCAGGATGGTGCTCGCCCATGCTGTGTTTGAGGGATGACGGGTGGGTAATGTAGGCAAGTGTCATAAGGTTGGGATCTATCTCTCGATACGCGGTCGCGTTTGAACTGAGATGAGACAGGTTCTAGCTTGCCACAGCTTGCCGCTGCTGTGGCTGCTCTACGACACAACCTGCGACTTTTTTGACCGTTCCTGGTGCACCCAGCCGAGTGCCTGCTTTTGACGGCCAAAATTGGCAGCTCATCCCGCACGGCATGCAATTCGTCGCACCGTGAAACAAGTCTTCACAAATGCAGGCCACAATGCGTGCCAGTCAACGTTGGAGGCCGTCATGCACTTTTCTCTTCCTCTGCACCGCATCGCGGGCATATTGCTCGGCGCCGGTTTTTCTGCGCTGGCCGGTCAATCCGCTGCGCAGGCCGCGCAAGCCGCCCCAGAAAAACCGGCCAAGATTGCACTGGTTGCCGAAGTGGGAGACCAGTTTCAATACGCGCGGCAAAAGCAGCAGGTGGGTTCCAACCTAGAACCAATGACGCGCCATGTCACCCGGATTCCCGATCAATCCCTGAACATGGCGGTGCTGCGCGGGCTGGATAAGGCGGTGGCGGCCGATGAACCGCAGGCTGAGCGCATTTTGCTGGCACTGAATGTTGCTGATACCTCCGGCAACCCGCCGCAAGAACGCGAGGCGGCGACGATGCGCCAGCTTGTCGCAGCGCTGGAGAAAATGCCCGAGCGTGCCAGCTGGGACCGGATCATCGCCGTCACGCCCAAATGGCTTTTTTCTGGCCGGCAGGGCATGGGCGACAAACTGACCGGCATCGGGCTGTATGTGCAGCCGCTGCGCAGTGGCAACCTGACGGTCTTTGGTGAGTCTGCCAGCGTTGTTACCCCGCTAGGACAAAGCGCTGAAACGCTTGATCGTGAAGATACGCGCTCTGATGTGTACGTGGCACCGTTTTTCTATGTGCAGGTAACGACGTTTGACGCCAAGACGCTCAAAATTCTGAAGCAGGAAGCAAAGTACGACTATCGCAAGACCGTTAACAAAGACGCGAGCGCGCTGGATGTTGAAAAAGGTTTTTCGCCGGATGAGCTGGCCGGCGTGATCACCGATTTTGTGGAAAGTGCGAGCGCGCGCGCCGTCAGCCAGAAGGACAACAAGGGCACGGTAGAAGTTGGGCCAACGCGGGTAGCGCCTAAGCAATAAACGATTGGGCGCTGTGCTTTGGCAGGCAACTACGCAATATCCATGCGCCTTTCCAGGCAAAAATGGCTCAAAAGGCGCATGGATATTGCGTAGAGCCTGATGAAATCCGCGCTATCCGCGCCGCTCACTCAGGTAACGCTTGGCGCGGAAGTAGGTGAGCAGCACCACCGCCACAAACGCCATGCCGCCAATCGTCCACCAAAATCCTTCGCGGTCTTTCAACAGCGGCATGTGCTCAAAGTTCATGCCGAAGATGCCGGTGATCAAGGTCAGCGGCGCGAAGATGGCAGTGATCACTGTCAGCGTGCGCACGATCTGATTGGTGCGGTGGCTCATCGCAGAAAAGTGCAGCTGCACCGCGCTTTCGGCGCTGTTTTCCATTCGCCGCGCGTGGTTAAGCACGCGCGACACGTGTTCCATCACGTCGTTGATGCGCACCAGCAAAATGTCGCGCTGGCCGCCGTCAATGTTGTCGATCACACTATCGCGAAACTCCTGCAGCGCGTCGTATTGTTCTTCAGAAAGCTGCTCAAGTTTGCGGATTTCAATTCGCGCCTCGAGCAGCGCAGTCCAGTCCGAGAACGCGCGGCGCGGATCAAGCAGCTCACGTTGCCAGCGGTCTAGTTGCTGGGTCAAAGGCACGCGCAGATCAAGATAGCTATCCACCAGCACATTGAGCAGGCGCAGCATGATTTCTTCTGGGTGCACGATCGCGCGCGGGCCGTTGCTGCTCCCCTCGCCACGCCGCGGTACATCTTGCAGCTTGGCGCAAAAATTGTTGAGCACGCGGCTCTCGGCGCTTCTTACCGTGACCAGCACGCGATCGCCACAGAAAAACGTGATCGGCCGCGTGGTGATGGCGGCCAATGCGCGCGGCAAGGCGCGCCGCTTTGCGGTTTTCTCTGGCGTTTGCTGTGCAGACTCTGACGGCAGTTCACCGCCCATGCTGAGCTTGCGAAACACCACCATGTCATAGTCGCTGGTTGTGTCAAAAAAACTGGGGTGCTGAAGATTGACGCAATCGATGAGATGCAGATCAAAAATGCGAAAGCCAGCCAGCTGCGCGATTTGGTCGCGCCACGCTTCTGGATTGGCATTGACCTCTTCATGCGTGCAATCAATCCACACCACGCCTGTGGGTGGCGCGAGCGGCGGCATGCTCGCGTCTTGCTTGCGCGCAACACCGCCTTCGAAGGTAAAGATTTGCATGCGGGGGCCGGCCTATTTCTTGGCCAAGAGCCGCGCCGCATCGCGTGCAAAGTAAGTCAGCACGCCATCGGCCCCGGCACGTTTGAATGCGAGCAGGCTTTCCATCATGACCGCATCGTGATCGAGCCAGCCGTTTTGCGCTGCAGCTTTGATCATGGAGTATTCGCCGCTGACTTGGTAAGCAAACGTGGGCATCGCAAACGCATCCTTCACGCGCCGCACAATGTCCAAATACGGCATACCGGGCTTGACCATCACCATATCTGCGCCTTCGGCAATATCCAGCGCCACTTCGCGCAGCGCTTCATCGGAGTTAGCCGGGTCCATCTGATAGGTTTTTTTGTTGCCCTTGCCAAGATTGTTCGCAGAACCCACTGCATCACGAAACGGCCCGTAAAACGCGCTGGCATATTTGGCGGCGTAGGCCATGATGCGGGTGTGAATGAAGCGGTGATTTTCTAAAGCAGTGCGAATTACACCGATGCGGCCGTCTTGCATGTCTGAGGGCGCCACAATGTCCACGCCCGCGCCCGCTTGCAACAGCGCCTGAAGGCGCAGCAGCTCCACCGTCTCGTCGTTCAGCACGTAGCCGCTGTCATCGATCACGCCATCCTGACCGTGGCTGGTGAATGGATCAAGCGCAACATCGGTGAGCAGGCCCAGCTCCGGGAATCTTTTCTTCAGTTCCTGTACTGCTCTGGGCACCAAGCCACGCGGGTTAAGTGCTTCTTTGCCATCTGCGGTTTTGAGCGCAGGTTCAATCACCGGGAACAAAGCCATCACCGGTATACCTAACTTGAGTGTGTCCTCTGCTACCGCAAATAGAGTGTCGATTGATTTGCGCTCTACACCAGGCATTGAGGCTACAGGTTGCGTAATGCCCACGCCGTCCACCACAAACACTGGGTAGATCAGGTCATCGCAGGTAAGCGTGTGTTCACGCATGAGGCGGCGCGAGAAGTCATCTCGCCGCATGCGACGCGGACGGCTATGTGGATAGGCAGGCAATGGAGTGCTCATAAGGGCAGGGTGTCAAAAATGGTCACGTAAGAAGTGTAGCGATTAGGGGGAAACATTAAGTAACACCTCGAGGCTTAAATCATCGCGATGTCCCTTGAACTTTCGCTGCGATGCGCCATCTTATAAGCAGACGATGCGTCGTCTCCCGCTTCTCCTCCCTGAGCGGGTGTCGCTTTAGATTCCCCTTATGCTAGGGCGACGTTCCGGCCCCGATGGTTCCCCTTCCATCGGGGCTTATTTTTTTCCAGCCGAGTCCTGAGCTACTGCGCAGCCTGCTATTGACGCTGCGTTGCTCAGCGTACCTGCGTACGCTTGCGCTACTCCCGCCAATATCAAGCTGCTCGCTACGCTCATGCCTACGGCTGGCCGCTATGAGCGAGGGCGGGATCTTCGCTTACTGCGATCTCGCTCAACAACCCTTTAAGCGGCCCTGCTTTCAATCGCATCACCGCGCGCACGCGCCACTACGCTCTCCAACCACTTCGCATACACCCGCTTGGCAAGCGCTTGCATCATCGGCAACTTGATGGGTAACTCGTCGCGCACTTCGTGCTCTTCTTGCACATGCCCACCGGGAAAGCGCTCGCGCAGCACACCGCTGCCTTCAAACCAGTGCAACAAATTCTCCGCATTCAATTCAATGTGCGGTTGAAAGGCAACATGCGGGCCGATCGCGAACGCCTGGTTGGGGCTGTGCGGATGGGTTGCAATACGCACGGCAGTTTGCGGAATATCAAATGCTTCAAAGTGCCAATGTGCTACCGGAACTGTCGTTCCTGCGGCATCACCAAACCAAAGCTTTGCAGCAGCATTGTCCTCAAGCTCCAGCGCATCCCAGCCAATTTGATGATGCGGGTGCGCTGCCACGCGCGCGCCAGCCACATGTGCCATGAGCTGCGCCCCCAGGCAGTGGCCAATGACCGGAATATCCAATTCCATCGCACGGCCGATCAAGCGAATCGCCGGCTGCATCCACGGCAGATCGTCGCCCACCATCATCGGCCCACCCATTAAACAAAACCCGCTGTATTCATGCGCTTCTTTAGGCACCGCTGCGGCAGAATCAACTTCAAGATCAAGGCGCAGCAAGCGGGTTGGGATCTGACGGTTTTGTAGAAAAGCGCCAAATTCGCTGGGGTGATTTATGCGGTCGAACTGAAGAATTGCGATTGGTTTCATGCGCGCAGGTTTAAGTGGTTCTACAGTACGAGTTGAAAACACCGTATTCTGCCAACCACTTTGCCGCGCTGCCAGCGCCGCATTTCAATTCAGCAAAGAAGCCACAACCGATGTCTGATCACCAATTTGCTTTTCTGTCACAAGGCGGGTTTGTAGGTGCGCCCAAGCCATCAAACCAAAAGTTTTGTGCCGCCGGTGTGGCCTTTGATTCCGCCACCACCAACCGCCCCGGCGCGCGCTTTGGCCCGCGTGAAATCCGCAACGCCAGCATGATGCTGTGCGACGCCACCCACCCGCACTTTGACACCTCTCCGCACGGCCACCTGGCAGACGCGGGCGACCTGCTGCTGCCCAACACCAGTCTGGCCGATATGCGCCGCGCGCTCGAACCACAGGCTGCTGCGCTGATTGCCAAGCACCACATGGTGTGGCTGGGCGGTGATCACTCCATCACGCTCTCGCTTTTGCGCGCTTACAAGCAAGTGATGGGCAAACCGCTGGCAGTGATTCACTTTGATGCGCACTGCGATACCTGGAGCGACCACTTTGGCGAGCCTTCCGGCCACGGCACGTGGGTCTACGAGGCCGTGCAAGAAGGGCTTGTGGTGCCGCAGGCGTTTGTGCAACTGGGCATCCGCTCCGCCGGCGAGCGTGCTGCACGCGAGTACATCAACACCGTGGGCGGTCGCGTGTTTACGGCGCGTGAACTGCGCGGGCTCGATAACGCCGCGCAACTCGCCCCGGTACTCACTGACATCCGCACGCGCCTTACACAAGCAGGTGCACCCGTGTACGTAAGCCTGGATATTGACTGCCTAGACCCCGCCTTCGCTCCCGGCACTGGCACGCCAGAACCCGGTGGCATGACCACGAATCAGGTGCTGACCGTGCTGGAAGAACTCTGCGCCGGACCGCATAACTTTGTGGGCATGGACTGCGTGGAAGTTGCGCCGCCGTATGACCATGCAGAACTCACCAGTAACGCCGCGGCGAATTTTGTGTGGACGTATTTGTGTGCGCGGTTGGCTGCGGGTTAAGGGGT
>JBJOQV010000115.1:0-2600 GCA_046049785.1 Pseudomonadota bacterium | reverse complement strand
GAGTTTGCGTTTGACACCATCGGCCGCTACGACACGCCTGATGAGGCCGAAGCCGACATCATCAAGCGCGTGGCCGAAAAGCAGGTCATCATCGGTTTTGGCCACCCTGTGTACACCATCTCCGATCCGCGCAACGTGGTGATCAAAGAAGTTGCCAGATCGTTATCTAAAGACGCTGGCGACATGAAGTTGTTTGACATTTCGGCACGCGTAGAAGAAGTCATGTGGCGCGAGAAAAAAATGTTTCCCAACCTGGACTGGTACAGCGCCACCAGCTATCACATGATGGGTGTGCCCACCGCCATGTTTACACCGCTGTTTGTCATCAGCCGCACTAGCGGATGGACCGCGCATGTGATCGAGCAGCGGATTGACAACAAAATTATTCGCCCAAGCGCGAACTATGTGGGGCCAGAAGACCTCAAATTCGTACCCATCGAAAAGCGCGGTTAAATAGCGTGCTGCATCGGTGTTTACGTGAACGCGTTCGCAATGTCCAAACTGCAACAATACGGTTGCAGTTCAAACAAAGTGCGACGTGTTTGATTATCTAGAACGCACTTAGAGGAGAAGTTTATGTTTTCACAAACCAAGCTGGTGATGATCGGCGCAACCGTTGTGCTCGCCGCCGCCTGTGCTCAACCGGTACAAGCCCCAGCGCCCGCACCTGTGGCAAAGGCACCGGCGCCCGCTGCTGCACCAGCGCCCGCGCCTGCCCCGAACGTGGCCGCCCAAGCTGCAGCCGCCGGCGCGTCCGAACAGCGTTCCGCCGACGCTGGCGTGGCCGCCGCGCAATCGGCCGTTGCATGGGGTAGCAAGCCGGTCATCGGCAGCTTCAAATGCGATCTTGGCCGCAGCGTGATGGTAGCCGCCAAAGACGACACCAATGTCAATCTGAACTGGCAAGGCAAGACCTACGCGATGGCAAAGGTGCCCACCTCTTCCGGTGCCATGCGCTTTGAAGACAAGGCCAGCGGCTTGGTATGGATTCAAATTCCCGCCAAGAGCATGCTGATGGATTCCAAAGCGGGCCGCCAGCTGGCGCAAGACTGCAAGAACTAATTTTTCAACCCACCACGATAAAAAGCACTTTCCATGTCCGCACACATCAGCAACGTAAGACCTAAGCCAGACAAAGTACTCGTCGACATCGTCGACTACGTCACCAAGTACAAGATCAGCAGCAAGCTCGCCTACGACACGGCGCGCAACTGTTTGATTGACACCTTGGGCTGCGGACTGGAAGCGCTTGAATACCCTGCCTGCACCAAGCTGATGGGCCCGATCGTGCCAGGCACGATGGTGCCCAACGGCGCCAAGGTGCCAGGCACCCAATTTCAACTCGACCCGATCCAGGCTGCTTTCAACATCGGCACCATGATTCGCTGGCTCGACTTCAATGACACATGGCTTGCCGCAGAATGGGGCCACCCTTCAGACAACCTGGGCGGCATTCTTGCCACTGCCGACTGGCTTAGCCGTAACGCCGTGGCCGCCGGAAAAAAACCGCTGGTGATGCGCGATGTGCTCACCGCCATGATCAAGGCGCACGAAATTCAAGGTTGCATTGCGCTGGAAAATTCATTCAACAAAGTCGGCCTGGATCACGTGGTACTGGTGAAAGTCGCTTCTACCGCCGTGGTGGCCGAGATGATGGGCCTCACCCGCGATGAGATCATCAACGCCGTTTCGCTCGCCTGGGTCGATGGTCAAGCGCTGCGCACCTATCGCCACGCGCCCAACACCGGCAGCCGCAAAAGCTGGGCCGCGGGCGACGCAACATCGCGCGCTGTGCGTTTGGCACTGATCGCCAAGACCGGCGAAATGGGCTACCCCAGCGTGCTCTCCGCCAAAACCTGGGGCTTTTACGACGTGCTGTTCAAGGGCAACGAGTTCAAATTCCAGCGCCCGTATGGCAGCTATGTGATGGAAAACGTGCTGTTCAAGATCAGCTTTCCCGCAGAATTTCACAGCCAAACTGCGGTGGAATGCGCAATGGACATTCACAAGCAGCTTGCCAAGATGGGCAAGACGGCTACGGACATTAAGAAAATCACGATCCGCACGCACGAGGCGTGCATCCGCATCATCGACAAAAAAGGCCCGCTCAATAACCCGGCCGACCGTGACCACTGCATTCAGTACATGGTCGCGGTGCCGATTCTGTTTGGCCGCTTGACTGCGGGCGACTATGAAGATGCGGTCGCAAAAGACCCGCGCATCGATACGCTGCGCGACAAGATCGTCTGTGTGGAAGACAAGCAATTCACCAAGGATTATCACGATCCCAAGAAACGCAGCATTGCCAACGCACTGACAGTCGAGTTCAACGATGGCAAGAAGCTGAAAGAAATCGTGTGCGAATACCCCATCGGCCATAAGAACCGCCGCAAAGAAGGCATCCCGGTGCTGGTGGAAAAATTCAAGACCAATCTAGCGCGCAAACTGTCCAAAAAGCAGCAAGACGCGATTTTGGCCGTGTCACTGGATCAGAAAAAACTCGAATTGATGCCGGTGCATGAGTACGTTGATATGTATGTCATGTGAGCTGCGTAAGCTGCGCTAACCGTTCGGGCTGAGCCTGTCGAAGCCCATTTGAT
>JBJOQV010000114.1:0-3354 GCA_046049785.1 Pseudomonadota bacterium | reverse complement strand
ACTGCGAGCGAGAAGTTTTGACGAGGGTACGGATCTGCAGCAGGCTGGGCTTGGCCGCGTCGTAAATGCGCTCCGCACTGGCAGACAGGATGGTGACACCTTTGTTGTTGCTGGATGTAGTTCCGGCCGGTGGGGCGGGCGATTGTGCAAATGCAGCACCCGTCCACAAGGTCAAACACGCGATACCGCACAGCACACGCATAGCTATCCGCCAAAAAAGCATTCGGCATACTGTACCAAGAGCGCTTTAGCAAACGCCGTACGTAACCCCATCCATACCTGCGTGGCGCGGTAATGGTGCGTGCGCGCGCATTTCACAAGCTGCTCTACGCAATGTCCATGCGGATCTTCAAGCAAAAATGGCTCAAAAGGCGCATCGATATTGCGTCCTCGTTTCCTGAAATGCTGCGTTGCAGCGCAATGCATGTGACGCGCTGCGCGCGCAAGTGAATTCAGTTTTTTCACATTGCACTGATTGACGCATGCCCTGCAAATGGAGGATATTGCGGCATCGGCAAATGAGTTCATCAATTGCCGGATGCCTTGCGCGTTGGCGAAATTCAACAGGAGACAGTTCATGCAAAAGTCTTTGCATATCAACCCGGAAAAATGCACCGGTTGTTTGCAGTGTGAGATGGCGTGTTCATACGAGAACTATCAGACCTTCAATACCTCCAAGAGCCGCATCAAGGTTTTTGACTTCCACCACACCGGCCGCAAAGTGCCCTACACCTGCACGCAGTGTGATGAGGCGTGGTGCATGCACGCCTGCCCGGTGGAGGCCATCAAGATCGATGCTGCCAATGGCGCAAAAATCGTGCTGGAAGATGTGTGCGTCGGCTGCAAGGTCTGCACAATTGCCTGCCCCTTCGGCACGATCAATTACGTGCAAGACACCGGCAAGGTGCAGAAATGCGATCTGTGCGGCGGCGAGCCGGCCTGTGCAGAAGCCTGCCCGACTGGTGCGATCACCTACATCGATTCCGACTGGACAGGGCTGGACAAGATGAAGCAGTGGGCAAACAAATTGGGCAATCAGCCCAGCGCTGAGTAAATGAAATCACGCGCTGGCTGCGTTGACGCTTCCTTGCCGTGCTACTCGCACTGTCTGCGTCGCGCCGCCTTGCCATCATCGCGATTGCATTTACTCTCAACTGATCAAGGAGTAGACAAATGAGCTGGGCTGGAAAAATTCTGCGTGTCAATCTGACCAAAGGCACCTGCGCCACTGAACCGCTGAACATGAAGTGGGCCAAAACCTATCTTGGCCAGCGCGGGTTGGCAACCAAATATTTTGTCGAAGAAGTGGATGCCAAGGTCGATCCGCTGTCTGAAGGCAACAAGATTATCTGGGCGACCGGGCCGCTGACGGGCACCACGGCTTCGACTGGCGGGCGCTATAGCGTGATCACCAAAGGGCCGCTCACGGGCGCGATCGCGTGCTCAAATTCCGGCGGCTATTTTGGCGCCGAGCTGAAAATGGCCGGCTGGGACATGGTGATTTTCGAAGGCAAGTCCGCCAAACCCGTCTATCTGTCGATTCAGGATGACAAGGCCGAGTTGAAAGACGCTGCGCACCTGTGGGGCAAGACGGTGTGGGAAACGGAAGAGATGCTGAAGAAAGCGCATCAAGATCCGCTCGCCCGTGTGTCATCGATTGGCCGCGCGGGCGAGCAGCTTGCGCTGTATGCCTGCATCGTGAACGATTTGCATCGCGCCGCCGGCCGCTCGGGCGTAGGCGCAGTAGCCGGCAGCAAAAACCTCAAGGCCATCATCTGCCGCGGCACCAAGGGTGTGGGCAATCTGGCCAACCCCAAAGACTTTTTTGCCGCGGTCAAAAAGGGCAAAGAAGTACTGGCGGCCAACGCCGTGACCGGCCAAGGGTTGCCCACTTACGGCACGCAGGTGCTGATGAACGTGATCAACGAAATCGGCGGGTTGCCCACACGTAACCACAGAGATGTGCAGTTTGAGGGCGCCAAGGACATTTCTGCCGAAGCCATGGCCACGCCGCGCAAGAGCGATGGCAAGGCGCAGCTAGTGACCAATCAAGCCTGCTTTGGCTGCACGATTGCCTGTGGCCGCATCAGCAAGATGGATGAGAAGCACTTCACCGTGCAGAACAGCCCCAAGTATTGGAGCGCATCGGGCGGCCTGGAGTATGAAGCCGCGTGGGCGCTGGGCGGCGCCACCGGCATCAATGATCTTGAAGCGCTGCAATACGCCAACATGCTGTGCAACGAAGATGGTTACGACCCCATCAGCTTTGGCGCCACTGTGGGCGCGGTGATGGAGCTGTACGAGATGGGCGTGCTCACCAAGGAGCAGATCGGCATTGAGGCGCCGTTTGGCTCGGCCAAGGCACTGGCGTTCCTGGCCGAGGCGGTGGCCACCGGCACCGGTTTTGGCAAAGAAGTCGCGCAAGGTTCCAAGCGCCTGTGCGCCAAGTATGGCCACCCGGGCCTGTCCATGACGGTGAAGGGGCAGGAGTTTCCGGCCTATGACTCGCGCGGCATTCAGGGCATGGGGCTGACCTACGCCACGTCTAACCGCGGCGCGTGCCATCTGCGGTCTTACACCGTCAGCTCTGAAGTGCTGGGCATTCCGATCAAGACCGATCCGCTCACAACAGAAGGCAAGCCGGGACTCGTCAAGGCGTTTCAGGATGCCACCGCTGTGTTTGATTCAGCTGGGCTGTGCATCTTCACCTCGTTCGCATGGACGCTGGCTGACATTCAGCCGCAGATTGCCGGTGCGTGCGGCAATGAGTTCGACATGGACAATCTGAACATGATCGGCGAGCGCATCTGGAACCTGGAGCGTGATTTCAATAATCGCGCCGGCTTCACCCGCAAGGATGATGATTTGCCGCCGCGCCTGAAAACCGAGCCTGCCAAGACCGGTCCGGCCAAAGGTTTGGTCAACGGCATCGACAAGATGATTCCGGAGTATTACGAGCTGCGCGGTTGGGACGCCAATGGCCAGCTCAAGCCGGAAACGCGTTCAAGGTTGGGGCTTTAAAGCAGGTTTTAGAGCACGAGTACGCAGGCTTCATGCGCCTTTTGAGCCATTTTTGCTCCAAAAGGCGCATGAAAACTGCACTTGTGCAGTTTCTGCGGAGGCTAACACTTGCGTCGCAGACGCGTGTTACGCCGTAGCTAATATTGCGTAGACTGCCTTTGAATTGACCTGAATTTGATCATCGGCGGCTGCGCAGATTTTTGCAGCCGCCTTTTTCATTGAGGTGTGAGCACATCATGAAACACGTCATTCTTGGTAACGGCCCCGCCGGTGTGATTGCTGCGGAGATCATTCGCAAAAATGCGCCGGCCGATGAAATTTTGCTGGTGGGTG
>JBJOQV010000113.1:0-5812 GCA_046049785.1 Pseudomonadota bacterium | reverse complement strand
GTGAACAACAGGGTGCGAATAGCCGAGCGACAGATCCAGCAAATCGCCTTTGGCTTGCGCCTTAAAACCCACGCCCACCAAGTTCAACTTGCGCTCAAACCCTTTGGTGACGCCATTGACCATATTGTTGACCAGCGCGCGGAACGTGCCGGAGAGCGCCTTGGCTTCACGGGTTTCATCACCCGCGGCAAAGGTCACCTGGCCATTTTCAATCGCCAGTTTTACTTGCGGATGCACGGTTTGAGTCAGCGTGCCCATGGGGCCTTTGACTGTCAAAACGCCTGCTGCGAAATTCGCTTCCGCACCCTTGGGCAGAGAAACGGGAATACGTGCTACACGAGACATGTCGTTTCCTCCCCGCTTAAGCTACGTAGCAAATGACTTCGCCGCCCACGCCAGAGGCGCGCGCTTTGCGGTCAGTCATCACGCCCTTGGGCGTAGAAACAATGGCAACTCCCAAGCCGTTCATCACGTGAGGGATAGCCTTGGCGGGCTTGTAAATGCGCAGACCCGGCGTTGATACACGCTCAAGACGCTCAATCACAGGGCGCCCCGCGTAATACTTCAGACCGATTTCGAGCGTGCTTTTGCCCGAATTCTCTGCCACATTGAAACCGTCGATATAGCCTTCGTCGGCCAATACTTTGGCAATTGCCACCTTCAGTTTCGAAGAAGGCATTGCTACAGACGTCTTTTCGACCTGCTGCGCGTTACGAATGCGCGTCAGCATATCGGCGATCGGGTCGCTCATGCTCATCGATCTTGCTCCTTACCAGCTGGCCTTGACCACGCCAGGGATTTCGCCCCGCATGGCTGCTTCACGGATTTTGATACGCCCCAAACCAAACTTGCGAAACGTTCCGCGCGGGCGGCCCGTAATCGCGCAGCGATTGCGCTGGCGCGTGGGGTTTGAGTTGCGCGGCAGCTGCTGCAGCTCCAAGCGGGCGGCGTAGCGCTCTTCTTCGCTCTTGGACTGGTCTGCTACAGCGGCTTTGAGCGCTACGCGCTTGGCCGAGAACTTGGCCGCGAGTTGCGCACGCTTCACTTCACGATTGATCAGAGAGAGTTTTGCCATCTGCTTTGACTCAATTCTTGAACGGAAATTTGAACGCGGCCAGAAGCGCCTTGGCTTCTTCATCGGACTTGGCCGTGGTCGTGATGCTGATATTCAAACCACGCAGCGCATCCACCTTGTCGTACTCGATCTCGGGGAAGATGATCTGCTCTTTCATGCCGATGTTGTAGTTACCGCGGCCGTCAAACGCACGGCCGGATACGCCGCGGAAATCGCGCACGCGCGGCAGCGCAACGGTAATAAAGCGGTCCAGGAATTCAAACATGCGCTGGCCGCGTAGCGTGACCATGCAACCAATTGGCATACCGGCGCGAATCTTAAAGCCGGCAATCGCTTTACGCGACTTGGTGACCACCGGCTTTTGACCAGCAATCTTGGTCAAATCACCAGCGGCGGCTTCCATCACTTTTTTGTCCGCAGCAGCTTCAGCCACACCCATATTCAGGGTGATCTTGGTGATGCGCGGGACTTCCATGACGGACTTGTAACCGAACTTTTTAACGAGCTCGGGAACAATTTTTTCTTTGTAGTGTGCTTGCAGACGTGCCATGTTGATATCCTTAAGCCTTCACCGCGTCGCCGCTGGACTTGAACACGCGCGTTTTCTTGTCACCCTCGACCTTGAAGCCAACACGGTCGGCTTTGCCTGTCTTGGAGTTGAAAATCGCAACATTGCTTTGATCGATCGGCATGGTCTTGTCAACAACGCCGCCGGTCGCGCCCTTCATCGGGTTGGGCTTGGTGTTTTTTTTCACCATATTGACACCCTCGACCACGATGCGCGCGTCATCCACGCGACGCAAGATCGTGCCACGCTTGCCTTTGTCTTTGCCGGCAAGCACGATCACTTCATCACCTTTGCGCAGTTTGTTCATGGTTGCGCTCCTTACAGGACTTCAGGCGCGAGCGACACGATCTTCATGAAGCGCTCGGTGCGCAACTCGCGCGTCACCGGACCGAAGATACGGGTGCCAATCGGCTCTAATTTGGCGTTGAGAAGAACGGCGGCGTTCGAATCGAACTTGATCAAAGAACCGTCGTTACGGCGCACACCTTTGGCAGTGCGCACAACGACCGCGTTGTAGATCTCGCCTTTTTTGACGCGGCCGCGCGGGCTCGCATCTTTGACAGTAACCTTGATAATGTCGCCCACCGAGGCGTAACGACGTTTGCTGCCACCAAGAACCTTGATGCACAGCACTTCGCGCGCGCCGGTGTTGTCTGCGACCTCAAGTCGACTTTCAGTCTGAATCATGGCTGGTGTAATCCCAACTTAACCGCCTGTTCTGCACTTTTGCAGCTTCAAGCGCCCAGTATTGGCCCCCGTTTTGGGGATTGGCAAATCTGCTCCGCAATTTCTGCAGAGCCTTAAATTATATCAGCTATTTGGCGCAATACGCAACTTGCGCCAAATAGCACTTAGAGCATTGCATCAAATGGTGCGCGCGGCTTCAACCAAGCGGGTAACCACCCAGGTTTTTGTGCGCGACAGCGGCCGAGAAGCGGCGATTTCAACCATATCGCCCGTCTTGTATTGATTGGTCTCATCATGCGCGTGATACTTGGCGGACCGCACCATGATCTTGCCAACCACAGGATGCTTGACCTTGCGCTCAACCAGCACGGTGACCGTCTTGTTCATTTTGTCGCTGACAACCTTGCCTACCAGCGAACGCTTAACTTCAGGTTTGTCGCTCATTTGGCGGCCGCCTTTTCGTTCATCACGGTGCGCACGCGCGCAATGTCACGACGCACCTTCTTCAATTGGCTGGTGTTGGAAAGTTGCTGGGTCGCAACTTGCATGCGCAGACCGAACTGTGCTTTAAGCAAGGATTCCAACTCTGACTTTAGACCAGCGGTATCTTTACCGCGGAGTTCTGCGGGTTTCATGCTTAAGCTCCCAACTGGCGGGTTACAAATACACAGCGCAGCGGCAGCTTGGCCGCGGCCAGGCGAAACGCCTCGCGCGCCATCGTCTCATCGACGCCGTCCATCTCATACAAAACCTTGCCAGGCTGGATTTCGGCAACGTAGTACTCTGGGTTGCCTTTACCGTTGCCCATCCGCACTTCTGCGGGCTTTTGCGAAATCGGCTTGTCCGGGAAGATACGGATCCAAATCCGACCGCCGCGTTTGATGTGACGGGTCATCGCGCGACGCGCAGCTTCGATCTGGCGCGCCGTCAGGCGGCCGCGGTCAGTTGCTTTCAGACCGTACTCGCCAAACGAAACAGCAGCGCCACGCGTTGCCAGACCGCGATTGCGGCCCTTTTGCTCTTTGCGATATTTTCGACGTGCTGGTTGCAGCATCGTTATTCTCCTGCTTTCTTATCGGCAGCTTCGCCTTCAGCGGGCTTGGCTGCTGCCTTGCGCACGCGCTTGACCACCGTCGCGGGCTTAGGCGCATCCGCTGGCGCATCGCCTTCAGCTTTGCGCGGCGCGGCCTTACGTCCAGCCGGGGCTTTACGCGCCGGGCGACGCTCTTCGCGCTCGCCCTCCATGGTCGGCGGCGTCACGGACGGAGCATCTTTGCTGCCCAGCGTGTCGCCCTTGTAGACCCACACCTTCACACCAATGATGCCGTACGTCGTGAGCGCTTCGGAAAAACCGTAGTCGATGTCAGCACGCAGCGTATGGAGCGGCACACGGCCTTCGCGATACCATTCGGTCCGCGCGATCTCGATGCCATTTAGGCGCCCGGAGCTCATGATCTTGATGCCTTGGGCACCCAGACGCATAGCGTTTTGCATCGCACGCTTCATGGCGCGGCGGAACATGATCCGCTTCTCTAACTGCTGCGTGATCGAGTCTGCGATGAGCTGCGCATCGGTTTCCGGCTTACGGATTTCTTCGATATTGACATGCACCGGCACGCCCATCAGCTTTTGCAGATCGGCCTTCAGCGTTTCAATGTCTTCGCCTTTTTTACCGATGACCACGCCAGGACGGGCCGAGTACACGGTAATCCGCGCGTTTTTGGCGGGGCGCTCAATCAGCACACGGCCAACTGCAGCACTCTTGAGTTTCTTCTTCAGGTATTCGCGCACTTTAACGTCGTCAGCAAGCATGCTGGCGAAGTTCTGGTTGCCCCCATACCAACGGCTGCTCCAGTTGCGCGAAACCGCGAGGCGAAAGCCGGTTGGATGAATCTTTTGTCCCATCGCTGCTTCCTTAATTGCCTACGGTCACAACAATGTGACAGGTTTGTTTTTCGATCTTCGCACCGCGGCCTTTGGCGCGTGGGCGCATGCGCTTGAGCGAAGTGCCCTTGTCGACGTAAATCGTCGTGACCTTCAGCTCATCGATATCCGCGCCGTCGTTGTGCTCGGCGTTGGCAATTGCCGACTCGAGCACTTTTTTGACGATGACGGCAGCCTTCTTGGGCGTGAACGTCAGGATATTGAGCGCGCTGGCGACCTTTTGGCCGCGCACCAGATCGGCGACCAAGCGGGCTTTTTGCGCCGAGACGCGAACGCCTTGAAGTTTGGCAGTGGTTTGCATCGCCATATCCTTATTTCTTCACGACTTTCTTGTCGGCTGCGTGACCCTTGAACGTGCGGGTTGCGGCAAACTCGCCAAGCTTGTGGCCCACCATGTTTTCGGTCACATACACCGGCACATGTTGACGGCCGTTATGGACCGCAATCGTCAGGCCAATGAAGTCCGGCATGATGGTTGAACGGCGCGACCAGGTCTTGATCGGCTTCTTGTCTTTGTTGGCCGTTGCGGTCTCCACCTTGGCTAGCAGGTGAGCATCGCAAAACGGACCCTTCTTAACGGAACGTGCCATGTCTTATCGCTCCTTATTTCTTCTTACGACGAGCGACGATCATGCTGGTCGTGCGCTTGTTGCGGCGGGTCTTGTAACCTTTGGTGGGCTGGCCCCAAGGATTAACGGGCACACGGCCTTCGCCGGTGCGGCCTTCACCGCCGCCATGCGGATGGTCAATCGGGTTCATCGCCACGCCGCGAACGGTCGGGCGGATACCGCGCCAACGGGTCGCGCCGGCTTTGCCGATTTGACGCAGGCTGTTTTCTTCGTTGCCGACTTCGCCAATGGTCGCGCGGCACTCGATATGTACCTTGCGAATCTCGCCGGAGCGCAGGCGAACTTGGGCGTAGATGCCCTCGCGCGCCAGCAGAACCACCGAGGTACCGGCCGAGCGCGCAAGTTGCGCGCCCTTGCCAGGCTGCATTTCCACGCAGTGAATCGTCGTACCTACCGGAATGTTGCGAATCGGCAGCGTGTTGCCCGGCTTGATCGGCGCTTCCGAGCCGTTCATCAGACTCGCGCCGACCGCAACGCCCTTGGGCGCAACGATGTAGCGGCGCTCGCCGTCCGCATAGCAGAGCAGCGCAATAAATGCAGTGCGGTTCGGATCGTATTCAAGACGCTCAACCTTGGCGGGAATGCCATCCTTGGTGCGCTTGAAATCAATGATCCGGTAATGGCTCTTATGACCACCGCCCATGTGGCGCGTGGTGATATGGCCGTTGTTGTTGCGGCCAGACGAGCGATGCTGATGCTCAAGCAGCGGCGCGTACGGCTCGCCCTTGTGCAGGTCGGGATTGACGACCTTGACCAGACCGCGGCGGCCGGGGCTTGTAGGTTTTACTTTGACCAGCATTATTTGACCTCCTGCTGGAAGTCGATCTGCTGACCGGGCTTCAGGCACACATACGCTTTGCGTACGTGATTGCGGCGACCGGTAAACCGGCCGAACCCTTGGCCTTGCCT
>JBJOQV010000112.1:0-3816 GCA_046049785.1 Pseudomonadota bacterium | reverse complement strand
CGTATGCATAAGTACGCAATATCCATGCGGATTTTCAGCCATTTTTGCTCCGAAACCCGCATGGATATTGCGTGCTCGCTTTGCATTTCTACATTTTCGACCACTTTTGTTCCGCACCGCTCTCGCAAACAAGGGGCAGCAAACCCTGGTGTATCTTTGCCCGGTTTGATTAACTCCGCCTCGCAGCCATGACCGGATTCGTGCTCAAGCGCTTGGCCACGCTGGTTCCCACGCTGCTGGGGATCACGCTGGTGGCGTTTGGCTTGATCCGCCTGATTCCCGGCGATCCGGTGCAAATCATGATGGGTGAGCGCACGCTAGACGCCGCCGCCTACACGGCAGCGGTGCAGCGCCTGGGGCTGGATCAGCCTCTGCATATTCAGTACTTGTCGTATCTGAAAGACCTTTCCCAGGGCAATCTAGGCACCTCTCTGGTCACGCGCGAACCGGTTGCCGGCGAGCTTGCGGCGCTGTTTCCTGCCACCGTGGAGCTCACATTATTTGCGTTGCTGCTGGCGATCGCCATCGGCATTCCTGCCGGCATGATCGCTGCGCTCAAGCGCGGATCGGTGGCCGACCACTCGGTGATGGGCGCATCGATGGTGGGGTTTTCGATGCCGGTGTTTTGGTGGGGCCTGATCTTGATCATGGTGTTTTCGGTCACACTAGGGCTCACACCGGTATCTGGCCGCATTGCCATCGAGTATGAAATACCGCAGGTCACCGGCTCGCTGCTGATCGACAGCCTGCTGTCCGGCGAAGACGGCGCATTCGTCTCGGCGTTACGGCATTTGATTCTGCCGGCGATCGTGCTGGGCACAATTCCGCTGGCGGTGATTGCGCGGATGACGCGATCCTCCATGCTTGAAGTGCTACGCGAAGACTATGTGCGCACCGCGCGAGCCAAGGGCCTTGCGCCACTGCGCGTGCTGGTGGTGCATGCGCTGCGCAACGCGCTCGTACCCGTGGTGACAGTGATTGGCATGCAGACCGGTGCGCTGCTTGGGGGCGCGGTGCTCACGGAGACCATCTTCTCCTGGCCCGGCATCGGCAAGTGGATTGTGGATGCGATTGCACGGCGTGACTATCCTGTGGTGCAGGCCGGCATTTTGATCTCCGCATTGATTTTCATCGCCGTCAATTTGATCGTGGATTTGCTGTACGGCGTGCTCAATCCACGCGTGCGTGGAAGTAGCTGAGGCAATGACACCACTTTCCACGCTCCCCACGCCCGAGGTTTACCCCTCCGCTTTCGCGGAGTTCTGGCGCAGTTTCAGCGCCAACAAAGGCGCACTGGCCGGCCTGATGGTGTTCTGCCTCATGCTGCTTGCCGCCCTGCTCGCCCCCGTGCTGGCACCGCACAATCCGGTGCAGCAGTTTCGTGATGCGCTGCTCACCCCGCCCGCGTGGTCTGCCGGCGGCAGCAGCCAATTCTTGCTGGGCACCGACGAGCTTGGCCGCTGCATCGCCTCGCGCTTGATGTATGGCGCGCAAATTTCGCTGCTGATCGCGTTCATGTCGGTGCTGCTGTCGATGATTCCCGGCGTGGTGCTCGGACTGCTCGCCGCGTTTTATCAAGACTTCATCAGCCCGGCCATCATGCGCAGCATGGATGTGCTGATGGCGCTGCCGGGCGTGCTGCTGGCCATCTGCATCATCACCATTCTCGGCCCTGGCCTTGTCAACACCATGATTGCGATTGCTGTTGGCACGCTGCCCGGCTACACCCGGCTGGCGCGCGCCGCCGCATTGGGTGAGCTGCAAAAGGAATATGTCGCGGCCAGCCGCGTGGCCGGTGCGCGCACGCCGCGCCTGATGTTCAACACCATCTTGCCCAATTGCATGCCGCCGTTGATCGTGAATGCCACGCTCGGATTTTCTTCCGCAATCCTGGAAGTTGCTGCGTTGGGTTTTTTGGGTTTGGGCGTGCAGGCGCCCACTGCGGAGTGGGGCACCATGCTGTCGTCCGCGCGGGATTACATTCATCTCGCACCATGGGTAGTCACCATTCCCGGTCTGGCAATTTTGCTGTCAGTCTTGGCGATCAATCTGATGGGCGACGGCCTGCGCGATGCGCTTGATCCACGCCTAAAGCGGGCAGGCTAAGCGTATGTCTTTGCTCACCATCAAGAATTTGCGCGTCGAATTCGGGCCGGCGGACAAACCGTTTGCCGCAGTAGACGCGCTTGATCTGCATGTGCAGGCCGGCGAACTGCTGGGCATTGTGGGTGAATCCGGCTCAGGCAAATCGGTAGCGATGATGGCGGCGATGGGTCTGATTGAAGCGCCGGGCCGCGTATCTGCCGACGTGCTGGACTTCGGCGGCCACGACCTGCGCGCAATTGCGCCAGCCGCGCGGCGCGCCATTGCCGGCAAAGACATGGCAATGATTTTTCAGGACGCGCTGTCGGCGCTGAACCCGGCGTATGCGGTCGGCGCACAGATTGCAGAATCGCTCAAGGCTCACACGGCGCTGCGCGGTGCGGCACTGGATGCACGCGTACTTGAACTGCTGCAGATGGTGGAAATTCCCGACGCTAAAAGCCGCGTGCGCGCCTACCCGCATCAGCTTAGCGGCGGCATGAACCAGCGCGTGATGATCGCCATGGCGCTGGCCTGCAACCCCAAGTTGTTGATTGCGGATGAGCCCACCACCGCGCTGGACGTGACGATCCAGGCACAGATCATGGAATTGCTGCTGCGCATTCAGCGCGAGCACAACACTGCGCTGATTCTGATCACGCATGATCTTGCGTTGGTAGCCGAGATGGCGCAGCGCATCTGCGTAATGTATGCCGGCCAGATTGTGGAGCAAGCTCCTGCGCAGGCATTGTTTGACGCACCACAGCACCCCTACACCGAAGCACTGCTGGCAGCGATTCCCGAGCACAGCAAAGGCGCGGCGCGTTTGAGTGCCCTGCCCGGCGTGGTGCCCGGCCAGTACGACCGGCCTCAAGGTTGCCTGCTTGCGCCGCGCTGTAAATATGCGCAGCCGCGCTGCAGGCAAGAACGGCCGCTGCTGGCGGATGCGGCGCACAGCGCGCGCTGTTTTTATCCGCTTGCGGCAGACAAGGCGGTCATGCATGAGTGAGGGTGCGCCTGTGTTCTTGCATGCCGCCGGCCTCACGCGGCACTACGCTGTGCGGCGCGGCCTGTTTACCGCGCCGGCCACCGTGTGCGCGCTCAACGGCGTGTCGTTTGAACTGCATGCGGGCCGCACACTTGCAGTGGTAGGTGAATCCGGCTGCGGCAAGTCCACGCTGGCCCGCGCGCTGACCATGATTGAAAAGCCCAGCAGCGGCGCACTGCTGATTGACGGTGTGGATGTTGCCACAGCCGATGCTGCCGCGGTAAGAAGCCTGCGCGGTGCGGTGCAGATGGTGTTTCAGAATCCCTACGCGTCGCTCAATCCGCGCAAGACGATCGCCGCCGCGCTGGCGGAGCCGCTCGTCATCAACACACCACTGAACGCGGCGCAGCAGCAAGAGTTGATTGGCGCGATGCTGGCCAAGGTCGGGCTGCGGCCCGAGCATGCGCGCCGCTATCCGCACATGTTCTCCGGCGGGCAGCGCCAACGCGTTGCGATTGCGCGCGCCATGATGCTCAAGCCGCGCGTGCTGGTGGCAGATGAGCCTGTATCAGCACTGGACGTTTCGATTCAAGCGCAGATTCTCAATCTGTTCATGGACCTGCAGGACGAATACAAGATGGGCTGCGTATTTATCTCGCATAACCTGTCGGTAGTGGAACACATTGCGCATGATGTGATGGTGATGTACCTGGGCGCTGCGGTGGAGCATGGCGACAAGCACACCG
>JBJOQV010000111.1:0-3476 GCA_046049785.1 Pseudomonadota bacterium | reverse complement strand
AAGCGCTTGGCACGCGCGCCGTGGTCACCATCGAGGGGCTGGCGCAGGGCGGCCAGCTGCATCCGGTGCAGCTGGCGTGGCTGGATGCATCTGTGCCGCAATGCGGTTATTGCCAAGCCGGGCAGATCATGAGCACGGTAGCACTTTTGCGCGTGACTCCAAGGCCTACAGATGAGCAGATCGACGCTGCGCTTGCAAGCAATCTGTGCCGTTGCGGCACGCAGCAACGTACTCGCAGCGCGGTGCACAGTGCGGCGCGGGTGATGGAGCGCAAGGCATGAAACGGCGCGCCTTCTTGCAAACGGCTGGCGCCGGACTGACGGTGGTATTTGCACCTGGCTGCGCGCTGCCGGTCGTGCCCAAGCGGCCGGCGCCGCAAGCGCAGGACGCGTTGGCATGGATTAGATTTGATGGCGGGCGCTACACGCTGCACGTTCCAAGGGTGGAGATGGGGCAGAACATCGCTACCGCGTTCAAGCAGATCGCCTGCGAGGAGCTTGGGATTGCTTGGGATCGGCTGGATGTGCGGCTGCACAATACAGAAAGTATCGGGCGTGTGCGCGCAACAGTGGGCAGTGAATCGGTGAAAGACTTTGCCGTGCCGCTGGCACAGGCATGCGCAACCCTGCGCGAAGCGCTGGCTGCCGGCCGTACGCAGGGCGTCATCAAGGCGCGCGTATGGCGCAATGAAGAGCTCGCGCTATTCAAGCGCGGCCGCAGCTTTGTAGGCAGCCGCATGCCCCTGGAGCAAGGTGCTCAGATCGTGACCGGGCAAGCGCTCTACGCCGCAGATGTGCGCCGGCCCGGCATGCTTTATGGCCGCGTGCTGCGCGCTGCGGCTTCGCCAGAGCTGGTATCCAAGGTGAGCAGCATGAACGAGGCCGCGGCGCGCGCTGTGCCGGGCTTTATCGCACTGGTGCGGGATGATTTGCTCAAGCAAATGAATGCACAGGGCATCGGCATTGTGGCGCGTACGCCGGGCGCGCTCGAGCGGATTGAGGCAGCGCTGAATCTGCAGTGGCAGGTGGAAGGTGGGTTCGAGCAAGGTGATATCGACCGCGCCATCGACATTGACGCTCGGCTTGCAAATGCAGGGTCACTTGCCAAACAGATTCACCGGGACGAGGTACGTAAAGAGGGTAAATGGGATGTGGATCTGCGCATTGATATTCCACTTGCGGCGCATGCGCCAATTGAACCGCGCTGCGCCGTGGCAGAGGTCAACAACGAAAACAAGTTGCAATTATGGGTGGGTACACAAGACGTGTTTTATCAGCGCGACGTGATGGTCAAGCGCCTGGGGTTCCATGAATCCGATGTGATTGTGTACGGCCAGCGGGTGGGCGGCGCGTTTGGCGGCAAGACCATTTGCACCGTGGAGCTGGAGGCCGCCGTGCTGGCCAAGGCTGTGCGTGCGCCCGTCAAAGTGCAGTGGACGCGCGCGCAGGAATTTCGCCAGGCATTTCACCGGCCACCCTCCAGCCACCGGCTGCGCGCGCGTTTGCGCGATGGCAAGCTGGACGAGTGGTGGCATGTTTTTTCCAGCAGCCATATTCTTTTTACCAATGCGGTGTTGCCGCCCTGGATACAGCGCCTGACCAATTTTATTGGCGATGACGGAGTTGCGCGCGGCGCCTCGCTGGCATACCGCGCACGCAGCAAGCGCACGGAATTCGATCTGGTCCGGCTGCCGGTGTTGACTGGCCCGTGGCGCGGTTTGGGCGCCGGCCCCAACGTGTTTGCCATCGAAAGCGCAATCGACGAATGCGCGCGCGTGGCCAAAGCCGACCCGGTGCAGTTTCGCCTCGCGCACATTGAAGATCTACGCTTGGCAAGAACGCTGCGTGCGGTGGCGGCAGCGGCGGGCTGGGCTGCGTCCAAGCCTGCTGCTTCACCCGGAGCTTTGCGCGGAAGAGGAGTTGCTTGCGGCATCTATAAAGCGATGAGTTACGCCGCCGTGGTGGCTGATGTCGAAGTGACGCCGACCACCGGCGATGTGAACGTGCTCAAGCTGTGGTGCGCGCATGATTGCGGCATGGTGGTCAATCCAGATCAGGTCCGCGCCCAATGCGAAGGTAATCTCGTGTGGGGGCTGGGCATGGTTCTAACCGACAAGCTGCCGGTCGCGGCATCGCAGGTTGCTGCCAGCACCTTTGCCGATGCGCCGATTCCGCGTATGGCCGACGTGCCGCCGATGGAGATCATTCTGGTGGATGAAGGCGAAGCACCTACTGGTGCGGGCGAGACGGCGATTGTCGCCGCGGCCGCGGCGGTGGCCAATGCCATCCGCGATGCCAGTGGCATTCGCCCCACGCGGTTGCCGATTCTCCCGCAGGATATGCAAACATCGCAGCGATGAACGACTTTGCCTCCGCAGCCATGATGCGGCTGATTGGCGCCGGAATGCGGCGCCAGGGCCTGCTGCTACGCGCCCCGCCAAGCGGCCGCGCGGCGCATGTGCCCTTGCAGGATAAGCGGGCGCTGCTTGCGCAGCTATGGCAAAGCCACGGCCCTGGCGCGCTGCTACGCATCGGCGAGGCGGTGAATGATCTGCCCGAGGAGCCAACGCTGATCGCACTGGCGCTGGCGCGCGATCCGCTGGATTTGCTAGCGCGCTGGCAGAAGCTGGAGCGGTTTGTGCACTCGCGCCATCGCGTGGTGATCGAATCGTCTGCAGCCGGGCAAATGAGCGCGCGGCATGTGTCTCTGGATCAAACGCAGGCGCCGCACGCTGCGGAAGATTTGCTGATTTTTGGGCTGCTGGTCGTGCTGATGGAGAGGATCGGCGCGGCCGACGTCAAGGCGCGTGCGCATGAAGCGCAGGGGTGGATGCGCCTGCGCGGGCAGTGGCAAGGCGATGGCAGCGTAGAGGCGACTGATACCTGGCACATCGTTTGGCAGCCTAGCGCTGCGGCGCCGCGTGCTGAGAAGGCAGATGGTCAAGACCTTGCCGGGTTGATCGCAGCCGTACGCGAGCGGCTCTTTGCAGATCCGGGCCGGGCATGGACGGTGCAGTCGCTCGCCGATGAACTGGCGCTTTCCAAAAGGACGTTGCAGCGCCAACTGGCCGCCTCCGGGCAGAGTTTTCGTGATCTGGTTGCACAGGCACGCCTGGCGCGCAGCGCGCGGCTGCTGAGTTCATCGCGTATGTCACCGTCTGAGATCGGCTATGTCTGCGGATTTTCGGACCAAGCGCACTTTACGCGTGAATTCAAGCGCAGCACCGCGTTCACTCCGGCCTTGTACCGGGCAGAATTTGCGGCTACGCAGTAAATTAAAAGGTGCTTACGCAATATCCATGCGGGTTTTCAGGCAAAAATGCTTGAAAATACGCATGGATATTGCGTAGTGCGATCTTGGCAGATCCATCTTCCTCCCGCTTGGGGGGAGGATAAGAGGAGGGTGCCCACCCTTGGGCCCAAGGGCCGATTACCCGAATAGGTGAACGCGCAGCGTCACATGTTCGGGTAATTCGG
>JBJOQV010000110.1:0-7170 GCA_046049785.1 Pseudomonadota bacterium | reverse complement strand
GGGCGTTTGCGGGCGGGCGGGCTGATTTCTTTTGCGTCGTCACTCATGGCTGCGTCGTCACTTGAGTTTTTTTCTGGGTAATGCGCGTACCGAGTGTACTAGGCAGTCCACGTAGGGTGGGCGGCCGGCCTGCAAGTTGCTGCCAAACGGAAGGTTGCCGCCCAGTTTGGCGCCTTTGCGCCGCATCGCCTCACGCGTAAAACCAGCCACCAGCACGGTTTTCATGCCGATGCGTTTGGCGGCCTTGAGATTTTCAACTGAATCTTCTACCAGCACCGCATCAGCGGCGCGCACGCGGTGCTTTACCAGCAGGCGGCGCAGCATGCGCACCGACGGCTTGGGGTGATAGATGCCGTTGATGGTCATGTGGTCCACCGCCACGTGCGCATGAAAGCCGCGCGAAAGGCCCAGATGCGCCATGACCTGGTGCGAGTAAATTGCCGGCGCATTGGTCACGAGCACTTTGCGGCCGCGCACTTTGAGCAGCTTGGCGGCAAGGCCGGCTTCAAAACGCATCAGCGGCCGCGGATCAAAACTGTGGGTGCCCACAAAATATTCCGGTCCGGTCACGCCGTGATGTTTGGCAAGCCCGAGCAGCGTAGCGCCATACTTGCGCCAATAGGCCATGCGCACGCGGTTGGCCTGCTCTTGCGGCATGTGCAGGCGCTGCATGACAAAGGTGTTGATGCGGTGATCCAGCGAGCCAAAGATGGCGTGGCTGGCATCGTGCAGCGTGTTGTCGAGGTCGAAGAACCAGGTTTTAGGCATTTTTTAGTGCTCTACGCAATATCCATGCGGGTTTTGTGGCACTTTTGCCCCAAAACCCGCATGGATATTGCGTGATCAGTTTTGAAATTCATACAACCACGGCATATCCAGCAAGCGTGCGCCGAACATGCGCAACGATAGATCACGCCCCAGACGCATTGGGCCAAGCGCGTGAAAAATCTGGCCGTTGCGCCGCGCGCGCGTCTGTACGCGGGCGTTGCGTTGCCAGCGCAGGCCTGCATAGTGCGCCAGCGCGGCAGGCAGGTCGCCGCTGAATTTTTTGAACGCGATTTCAAGCGCGTCTGCGTCTTCAATCGCCATGCCGGCGCCTTGCGCAAGGTAAGGCTGCATCGGATGCGCCGCATCACCCAGCAGCGCTACATTGCCCCTCGCCATCTGCGCTGCGCTAGTGAGTGGCGGCCGGTCGACCATGACCCATAGGCGCCAGCCGGCCGCGCTGGCCGCGTTAGCTGCGTCAGCCGTTACCGCGCGCAGCAAGTCTTGCAGTGGCGCGGTCGTGCCGGCCATTGCCTCAAGCAATTGCTGCGCAGTGGTCGCGTTGTCCCAATCACTCACGGCCTGCGCCTGCCCATGAATGAAGGCCACGATGTTGAGCGCCGCGCCGCCCTGCACGGGATACTGCACCACGTGCAGCCGCGGCCCGAGCCAGACAGTGATTTGATTGCTGCGTAGCAACTGCGGCAGCGCGTCTTGCGCCACCAGCGCGCGAAATGCCAAGTGCCCAGTGGGCCGCGGCGCACCGTCCGCCAGCAATTGTGTGCGGACGCGGCTGTGCAGACCGTCAGCGCCGATCAAGGCATCTGCCGCATGCGATTCACCGTTTTCAATCTGCACATGCACGCCGGGCGATTGCTGCGCAAAACCCGTCACCATGCATGCGGGCTGCACCGCCGCACCGGCGGCGTGCGCGGCTGCGGCCAGCATCGCGTGCAAGTCCGCGCGATGCACCGTCACATAAGGTGCGCCGTAACGCGTCTGCGCATACTGCCCGAGCGGCAGGGTGGCAAGCACGGTGCCGTGCGTCGCATTTTTCACCTGCAACTGCGGCACAAACACCGCGTGCTGCTCAAGCGCAGCCCGCATGCCCCAGCGTTGCAGGATACGTGTGACATTGGGCCCCAGCTGCACTCCCGCGCCGATGGATTCAAATTGCGCAGCGCGCTCCAGCACCAGCGCCTCGCAGCCGGCGCGCATGCAGGCTAGCGCTGCCGCCAGGCCGCCGATGCCGCCGCCGGCAATCAGTACATGCGCACTCATGTTGGCTTGCCTGCGGGTGGAAGGCGCAACCGAATCGGCCCGCGCGCGGCGGCAGGGTCCACCGGCTCACCACGCTGAGTAACCTCAAGTGTGCCCGCCCGCACCAGTTGCGCAGCCACGGTGCGCACGTGCGGCACCAGCGCGCGCCATGCCGCATCGGTTGGCGCCAGTGCACGGGCGACGTCGGAGGGGCAAATGCTGGCCTGCGGTTGCCGCTTGCTCAACAAGGCAAACATCATCTGCGCGATGCGTTCGTCGCGATTCTGAAACACTTCGTCATGCTGCAGGGGCATTGGTCATGCAGGTTCTTGCGGGAAAACGCACTTTAGCCGACGATGCCACAGACCGGATGCGCCAGTTCGAGCGCAGCCGCCTTGGGATAAGGAGAATCTGATGGGGCTGCTGATATTTCTTGGAATCATCGCCGCGATCGTGTTTTTTGTAATCGTGCTGTACAACCGTCTCGTGTCGCTGCGCCAGCGCACCAAAAACCTGTTTGCGCAGATTGATGTGCAGCTCAAGCGCCGTTATGACCTGATTCCCAACCTCGTGGAAACGGCCAAGGCCTACATGAAGCACGAGCGCGAGGCCCTGGAAGCCGTGATCAAGGCGCGCAGCGGCGCAGTCAGCGCCAATGCAACAGCTGCCGCTAACCCGACGGACGCTGCAGCGATGGCTGCGCTGTCTTCTGCCGAGGGCGCGCTGACTGCGTCGCTTGGCAAATTGTTTGCGCTGGCAGAAGCGTATCCCGACCTCAAGGCCAATCAGACCATGATGCAGTTGTCTGAAGAACTCACCAGCACCGAAAACAAAATTGCGTTTTCGCGCCAGGCCTTTAACGACAGCGTGATGACCTACAACACCGCCACGGAGCAGTTTCCTTCCAACATGGTGGCCGGCGTATTCAGCTTCAAACCGGCGGAGTTGCTGCAAGCGACCGAAGCGCCAGAAGAGCGCAAGACGGTCAAAGTGCAGTTTTAACCGCTCGAAAATAGCCACTACGCAATATTCATGCGCTTTTTGGGGCGTTTTTGCCTGGAAAAGCGCATGGATAAAGCGTATTGCCTCTCCAAAACATCGCGCCGCACGCTGCCATGAACTTCTTTGAGCATCAGCATCTTGCGCGCCGCAATTCGCGGCGCTTGGTGCTGCTGTTTGCGCTGGCGGTGCTGGCCATCATCGTGGTCACCAACCTGCTGCTGGCGCTGGCGTGGCGCATGAGCGTGGGCCTGGGCGGGCTGCCGGGCTATTTCTACGCGGTCAACACGGGGATCATTCTGCTGTTCGTGCTGGGCGGTGCATGGTTTGAAACCTGGAACCTGCGCGAAGGCGGCGACGCGGTGGCGCGCATGGTGGGTGGGCGCCTAGCCACCGGCCGGCCGCGCGACGCGCTGGATAAGCGGTTGACCAACATCGTGGAAGAAATGGCGCTGGCCGCCGGCATTGCCGTGCCCAAGGTCTACGTGCTGGACGATGAAGAAGGCATCAACGCCTTTGCTGCCGGCACCGGGCCAAATGACAGCGTGGTGGCGGTAACGCGCGGCACGCTCACGCGCTTGTCGCGCGACGAGCTGCAAGGCGTGGTGGCGCACGAGTTCAGCCATATTCTGAATGGCGATGTGCAGCTGAATCTGCGCCTGACCGGGCTGGTGTACGGCCTGACGCTGATCAGCCATTTGGGTGAACTGGTACTGCAAGGCGGGCGCAGCACGCTGCGCGCGAGCAGCGATTCGCGCAGCGGCGGCGCCGGTGCGGCATTTTTGGCGGTGGGTTTGGTGCTGCTGGCGATGGGCTGGATCGGCACGCTGTTTGGCCGCATGATCAAGGCTGGCGTGTCGCGCGAGCGCGAGTTTCTGGCCGATGCCAGCGCGGTGCAGTTCACCCGCAATCAAGAGGGCATTGGCGGCGCACTGCGCAAGATTGCCGGCCTGTCGGTCGCGGGCGATGTAGGTTCGCACATCGACAGCGTCCACGCAGAAACGCTTTCGCACATGTTCATGGCCGGCGCGCGCGGCAAGTTTTTGGATGGGCTGTTTTCCACGCACCCACCGCTGCCGGACCGCATCAAGCGTATCTACGGCGGCGCGCGCGAGGCGCTGGCGAGCACGCCTGAGCCCGTTCAGGTGGAGTCTGCTGCACCGCTGCCGCCGCTGGCCTTCAGTCCAGTAGACATTGCCAGCATGGCCGCCTTGACGGCGGCCGCGCTACCCGGCGCCAGCGCCGCGGCAGCACCTAGCGCAGCGCAGCATGCGCAGCGCGCATTGCTGGATGCGTGCCAAAACGCATTTGGTGCGCAAGCGGTGGTGCTGGCGTGGCTACTGGCAGAAGAGCCGCAGGTGCGGGCGATTCAATTTGCAGCACTTCCGCCCGGCATTACGCGACGCGAGATTGAAGCGCTCGCACCGCACACACGGCTTGCGGGCCAGCCCTTTCGCATCAAAACGATTCATGCGGCCACGCCGCATTTGAAGTCACTCAGCGCCTCCCAGAGCCACGATTTTCTGCGCAGCGTGCAAGCATTTGTGGCTGCCGATAACCGGGTGCTGCCGTTTGAATTTGCGCTGCAAACCTTGATCGAGGCGCGGCTTGCGCCGCCACGGGTACTGCCGGTGATGTATCGCGACGTGGATGCGCTTCGGGCCCACGTGCGCACCACCTTCGGCGTGTTTGCACAACTGGCGGATTCCAGCGAGCCGCGCGTGCGCGAAGACGCGCGGCAGGCCGGCATTGTGCTGTCTGGTCAGGCGCTGCCGCTGCGCGCTGCGCTGGACGCGCAGGGCATCAGAAACGCCCTGAACGAAATCGCCAAGCTCGCACCGCTGGCCAAGCCGAAGCTCATCAAAGCCTGGGCCAGCATGCGCGACGGGTCGCCGGTTGCCGACGAACTGGCGCAGGCCATGGCCGCGGCAATCGATTGCCCCTGGCCTTATGTTGCCGATCTTGGCACCGATTTTGTCGCTTCTACGCACTAAGAACGCCCTGTATTTACGGTAGTCTGGCGGTTGTTACCGAGCTTAGGTGCTATGGTTGCAACATGTCACAACCGCCCGTTCAACAAGTAACCCCTGTGATGCCGCGGCCGGCGCAGGTGACGTGGCGCGTGGCCATTGCTATCGCGCTCGCGACCTTCGCATTCACATTCGCCTCCCGCGCGTTTTCACCCTCGGGCGATGCACATGTTTCCTTGTACTGGCCAGCTGGCGGCGTCATGCTGGCGGGCTGGATTGTGTTTGGCCTGCCAGGCGCGCTGTGCGCTGCGCTTGGGCTTACCGCGTGGGCGGTGATCGAGTTCCCATCGCAGCCCGTTATCTGGATTGTGCATATCGCGATCGAGCTGATTGCCACAGGTATGGGCTACGGCGTGCTGCGCCTGCTGGTTGACGTCTTGCGGCGGCGCACGACGGGGGTTGCGTTTCCGCGCGCAGAGTGGCTGTATTGCCTGTCGGTCGCGACGATCGCCGTCGCAGCACTGATCGCGGGGATGCTCACGGCCAGTACACGTTCGTTGACGGGGCTTTACACCGGATTTGCGTGGTTTGAAGTTGCGCTTGCGTACTGGATCGTGCAATCGCTGGGCTATATCATTTTTACGCCGCTGATGCTGGCGCTGCTGGCCGCCACCGGCTTTGGCCGCGCATCGCTGCCGTTTTCATCGCAGCCGTTTAATCTGCGTACATCGGTCGATTGGCTCACCGTCGTCTTGGCCTTATTGCTGGCGGCAGTGATTGCGCTACTGATCTTCAATGGTTTTGCCGGTCACGCGCGCGTGCTGTTGCTGTGGTGCTTTGCGTTGATGGCGTGGTGCGCGCTACACCGGCCTGCGCTGCCAACCTACATTACGCTGGCGGTGACTGTTGCCAGCATATTGCCGCTGCGTTCTTTTGCAATTGATCGCAGCCACCATACCGACCAGATTCAGTTTGAAGTATTTGAAGGCATTTTGATGGCGCTGATCGGTGTGCTGGTCGCACAGGTTATGCAGGCCATCATGAATCAGAACACCGAGCAGCAGCATGCGCTTGAGCGCAGGTTGCGCACGGACACGCAGTCGGGTCTGCTGAACGAATCCGGCTTGCGCGAAGCGCTTGCCGGCCGCGCCGGCGAAGCAAACACCGCGGTGGCGATGTTTTACTTTCCTGCGCTTCCGCAGCTTGTCGCCGGGCTGGGTGCCGAGCGCGCGCAGCGCGTGCAAGCAACGCTGGCCGAACGCATTGCGCTGTTTGGGCAAAACGCCACGCGCCTTGATCCGACCACCTATTGCTGCGTCTGGCCGCAGCTGGATGGCGCAGCACTGCAGCAAACAATCCAGCACACCGAAGAGCAGCTTGCCGGGCTGCGCATCCGCGCCGGTGAAGGCACGCTGCGCCTGCAGTACCAGATGGGTGTGCTGCTGCTGGACGCGCCGCCGGGCAACGCAAGCCCTGAGTTGCCAAATGCCGCGATCGCCGCGCTATGGCAATTGGAAGGCACGCTGCAATCCTCCAATCAATCCACGATTGTGCTCAAGATTTCTGACCAATTGAATCTTGCCGCGCGCGAGCGTAGCGAACGCTCGATCCTGATCCGCCAGGCCCTTGAGCTGGGGCAGTTCGAACTGTATGCGCAGCCGATCGAATCCAACCTCGCGCCCCGGCAGGCCGACACGCCGTTGATGTGCGAGGTGCTGGCACGGCTGCGCCTGGATGATGGAACGATCCTGCCGCCTTCTGCATTTTTACCCATGTGCGAGCAGCATGGCCTGATCCGGCAACTGGACCGCACGATGGTGCAAAAGACCTTTAGCTGGTTTGCAGCACGGCCGGACGCGCTGGCGCGCCTGTCACGCTGCTCGATCAATCTGTCGGGCCAATCCATCAGTGCAAACGGCATTGCGGCGGAGATTCGATCGCTCGCCACAAACCTGAACCTTCCGGTGGGCAAGTTTTCGTTTGAAATCACTGAATCAGAGGCGATTCAGGATGCGTCGGCAGCGGTGCGCGCGGTTGCGGAGCTGCGTGCCGCCGGGTTTGGCACTGCCATTGACGATTTTGGCACCGGCCTGGCAACTTTTTCTTACCTAAAGCGCTTTGAGGTTGATCTGATCAAGATCGACGGCGCGTTTATCCGTGTGCTGGACGATGGCGT
>JBJOQV010000109.1:0-6846 GCA_046049785.1 Pseudomonadota bacterium | reverse complement strand
GACATTATCTCGCCCGTGACTACCAACACTACCCGCCAAAAGGGTGTGTATTTGTCAGTCCAGGCCGGGTTTTAATAGGACATACTCTGATGAAACGCATCATTCAAACCTTGTTCGCCGTGCTGTTTATGGGCGTAGCGGCAACGGCGGCGCATGCGAGCGACGCGCTCTTTCAACAGCTCGGCGGCAAGCGCGCCATTGAAAAATTCACCGCAGACTTTGTGCAGATTGTGGCCGCAGACCCGCGCATCGCTTCATTTTTCAAAGACACTGATCTGCAGCGGCTTGAGCTGTTGCTGGCCGAGCAGTTCTGCAGCCTTTCCGGCGGGCCCTGCAAATACCAGGGCCGCAGTATGAAAGAAGCGCATGCAGACATGAAGGTCAACACCGCGCATTTCAACGCGCTGGCCGAAGGCCTGCAGATCGCAATGGAAAAGAACGGCGTGCCGCAGCGGGCTGCCGCGCAGCTGGTCGCGCTGCTGGCACCGATGCATCGCGACGTTGTGACCAGATAAAGACGGCGCGCGCGCGGATTGACACCGAAGTTGCCGTTTGCTCAACCGATGTGCTTGATGCACATCCGTTTGTGCCAGACCATCGTAGGTGCAGGCAGAACAACTTGTTAGCCAAGGGAGTAACACGCATGAAAAAGTTTTGGGTTCCGTTGTGGGCCGTTGCCGCCGCCGTTTTCACTACCGGCGCGCAAGCAGGCAATTTGACCGTTACCGCGACTGATCGGGACGGCAAACCGCTCGCCGAGGCGGTGATCTCGGTGATCGTGCCCAAGCACGGCGTCAAGCCGCCGGCCAAACCGGCGGTGATGTCGCAGAAAGACTTGCTGTTTTCGCCCTACGTTCTGCCGATCATGGCGGGCACGCAGGTGAGTTTTCCCAATGAAGACCGGCTTTCGCACCATCTGAAAGCTGCGTCCAAGGAGTATTCATTCGAGTTTCCGGTCTACGACCCCGGCAAGACGCCGGCCCCCGTCACGTTTGATGTGCCCGGCATGGCGATTTTGTACTGTTACTTTCATGGCTGGATGCGCGCTTACGTGTATGTGGTGGACACACCATACTTTGCCAAGACCGATGCCAACGGCTTTGCACGGCTTGAAAATGTGCCGGACGGCAGCTTTGAAGTGCGCGCCTGGCACCCCGACATGAGTTTGGCTGCTCCCTACCTGAGCGCGCGTGCGCAGATTGGCCCGATGACAAACCAGGAGTTCAAGTTCGACCATCGTCCGCGGGCAAAACCGGTGCCGCGGCCCGCGAGCGGTGCAGCGCGCGATTATTGAGCGTTGCAAACTAGAGCAGTGCATCCAACCTGCTTGCAACGATTTTGGATGCGCTGCAACAAGATTCAGGCTATACTTTCACATATCGCAAGTATTTGATTTTATTTGCGTTTTGCTCATCCCCTCCTGCCTGTTCTTAGATTTTGTTCTCTAGCGTTGGTTGGTGGCGATGCAGACAGCCCAGAGCTTGATTGCTGTCTGAACCCTCAACCATTCACGCTCACCTCCACAATTTCTGGTGATGTGAATCACATTGCGTGCGTTCTGGCGCGCACTGTACGTTATTGACTTGAAAGACTTGAACATGTTGTTTTCTGAACTGAGCCTGCACCCCCATCTGCAAAAAGCCGTGGCCGATGCCGGCTACGAAATCGCCACGCCCGTGCAAGCGCAAGCTATTCCCATGCTGCTGGCCGGGCAGGACGTGCTGGCGCAATCCGCCACTGGTAGCGGCAAGACGGCGGCGTTTGCGCTGCCCGCGCTGCAAAAATTTATCGGCGGCAAAGAAGTTGCCAAAGACGGCTCGCCGCTTGACCGCGTGGTAAAGAAAAAAGGCCCGCGCGTACTCGTGCTTGCGCCCACGCGTGAACTCGCGCTGCAAGTATCCAAAGCGTTTTCCACCTACGGCAAGCACGTTAAGGGCTTGCGTGTGGCTACGGTGCTGGGCGGTGTGCCGTACGGCGCGCAGCTCAAAGCGCTGCGCGGCCCGCTGGATGTGCTGATCGCCACCCCCGGCCGCTTGCTGGACCATCTGGACAACCGCGTGGCGGATCTGTCTGGCGTGGAACTGCTGGTGCTGGACGAAGCCGACCGCATGCTGGACATGGGCTTTATTGAAGACATCGAGGCGATTGCCGCCAAAACGCCTGCTACGCGCCAGACCGTCATGTTCTCTGCCACCTTTGCCGGCAATGTCGGCGCGCTGGCGGCACGTATGACCAAAGACGCAAAGAAGGTTGAAGTCGCCAACCATACCGACACGCATGAAAATATCACCCAGCGTCTGCACTGGGCCGATGACTTTAGCCACAAGAATGCATTGCTTGATCATGTGCTGTGTGACATCTCTGTTGAGCAGGCGATTGTGTTTACCAGTACGCAGCGCGACGCTGAAAAGCTCGCTTTCCGGCTGGAAGACGCAGGCCACAAAGTGGCGGCGCTGCACGGCGGCATGCCGCAAGGCAAGCGCACCCGCACGCTGACCAATCTGCGCCACGGCAATCTGCGCGTTCTCGTGGCAACCGACGTGGCTGCCCGCGGCATTGATGTGCCCAGCATCAGCCACGTGATCAACTACGGCATGCCAATGAACCCGGAAGACTACGTGCACCGCATCGGCCGCACCGGCCGCGCGGGCCGCAGCGGTTTGGCGATCACGCTGGCGCAGGCTGATGATGTGGGCATGATCCGCCGCATCGAGCGCTTTACCACGCAAAAAATGCCGGTGGAAGCGATTGCCGGCCTTGAGCCGAAAAAAGCTGAGCCGCGCGGTAATGGCAGCAGCAGCGCCGGTCGCAAACCCGGCGGCAAGCCCAGCAGCGGTGGCCGTGGCCGCCCATCCACGCATGCCAAGCCAGCGCGTTCCTGGTCGAGCGAGCCGCGCAAGCCCTCGACGGGCGGTCAAGACGCGGGCCGTTACGCCGCACGCGACAACGCCGCCAACAGCTTCTCGCGCGATGGTGCGCGCAGCAGCTCGGGCAACCCTGCGCATGCTGACCGCCGTGCGAGTTTTGGCGCGAATCAAAGCCGCAATAACGGCAATGGTGGCGGATTCCGGGGCGCAGGCACGCAAGGGCAGGCACGGCCGGCACGCACCCGTTCGTATTGATCGGCTGTCGTTGATCGTCAAAAAGCCGCGCAGATGCGCGGCTTTTTTATTGAGAGCTTGACTATGTGACGCAATATCCATCGGCATTTTCAGGCATAAATGCTTGAAAACCCGCATGAATATTGCGTGATCGCGTTCTAAACAGCTGCGGTAAGCTGCACACCAACAACGCGAGGAGCAGCGATGATTCTGGACCAACTTTTTCCCACCGGATGGGGCCACTATCTTGCCGGCGGGCTGCTGCTGGGCGCGGCGGTGAGCCTGCTGTTTATCGCCACCGGCTTGATCGGCGGCATGAGCAGCGTGTTTTCGTCCACGTGGTCATACGTGTCGCGGCTGCCGTTTTTTCAGCAAGCCAAATTTGTTGAGTCGCGCAACTGGCGCCTCGTTTACGCAGGCGGTTTGATTCTTGGTGCGGCGCTGTGGTCCTTCACGATGGGCGGCGCAGTCGTCACGCAGGTTCCGCTGTGGCAACTGGCCATCGGCGGATTCATCGCCGGGTTTGGTGCGCGCATGAGTAACGGCTGCACCTCCGGCCATGGCATTTGCGGGCTGGCGTCGCTGCAGATGCCGTCGTTCGCAGCTGTGATCACTTTTCTGGTCACGGCGATTGCCACGGCAAACATCGTCAAGTTGTTTGGGGGTGCATGATGAACGCCCGCGCACTTCTTTTTGTACTGATCAGCGGCGCGCTGTTTGGGTTTGGCTTGTCGCTGTCCACCATGATTCAGCCCGAGGTGGTGCTGAGCTTTCTGCGCTTTACTGACTTTGGTCTGCTGCTCGTGCTGGGCGGCGCGGCCGGGGTGACGCTGCTGGCGTATCAGTTTATTCCGCGCATCATGGATAGGCCGTGGTTCGCCGCAAACTTTGGCAAGCATCCGTCGGCGATGAACGCGCAGACCATCGGCGGCGCAGCGCTGTTTGGCATTGGCTGGGGCATCAGCGGCGTATGCCCTGGTCCGGCGATTGCGGGGCTGGGTGCCGGAAGCTGGCCGCTGCTGGTGTCAGTGGCGGCGATGTTTGCCGGCGCATATGTGCAGGGCAGGTGGTTTGGCAAGTGAATACGCAATATCCATGAGCCTTTTGAGCCATTTTTGCCTCAAAAAGCGCATGGATACTGCGTAGTCTATTGTTTCACTGCCTCAATCTGGATCAGCAGCCGCACCTTGTCTGAGATAAACGGCCAGAGGTAGCCCATGCCGTACTGGCCGCGGCTGATGGTGGCTTCAAAATCGCCGCCGCACACCTCGCGCTGCACGTCTTCGCGTTGCAGGCAGACAAAGTGGCTGGCTTTGAGCGTGACGGGCAGGGTTTTGTCGCGCAGCGTCAGATCGCCACGCAGCTCAACCAGTTCATTGTTTTCCCAGCGCATGCGGCTGCCGGTGAAGCGGCCTTCCGGGTACGCCTGCGTGTCAAAAAACTCGCTGCTTTTGAGCTTGGAATCAAACGGCGCCACGCCGGTGGACAGCGAGCTCATGTCAATCGTGACATCCACCTTGCCCTTGCGCGTTTCCTTGTCCAGCTCGATGCTGCCGCCCTTGGTCATAAAGCGCCCGCGCGTCGTACTGGTGGAAAAGTGCTTCACCTCCCAGTAGACCACCGCATGCTTCAGATCGATCTCGTAGGTTTCAGTGGCGGCTTGGGCTGTTGTGCTGAGCAGTGCTGCGCTGAAAAGCAGCGCCGCGTGGCACAACGATCGACCCTCACCCCTACCTTCTGCCTGGCAGGGAGAGGGGGAACTCAGCGGGGCATTGCCAAACTTCCCCCCTCGCGGAGGGGGGATCGAGGGGGGAGCCACTGCTTGGCGCAAAGCGATCAAGCAATGGCGCGCAGCGCTATTGCTTGATCGCTTCGATTTGAATAAGTAAACGAATCGCATCGGGAATCCCCGGCAGGCCGTACTTCATGTCGTACTGGCTGCGTGTAAGGGTGGTTTCAAAATCGCCGCCGCATACCTGGCGCTTGAAAATCGGGTTGTCGTAGCAGTTAAAACCGGTGGCTTTGAGCACAACGGGATTGGTCTTGCCCAGCATGGTGAGCGTGCCCGCAACTTCTGTCACTTTGTCGCCATCGAATGTGAACTTATCCCCCACAAATTTGGCGGTGGCGAATTTCTCTACGTTGAAAAAATCGCCGCTTTTCAGATGCTTGTCGAAAGGGGCAACGCCGGTGTTGATGGAGGCCATGTCAATCGTGATCTCGGCCTTGCCGGTTTTGGCGGTACGGTCAATCGTGATCGAGCCTTCTTTCTTGTCAAAGCGGCCGCGGCTGGTGGAGGTGCCAAAATGCTTGGCCTCCCAGATCACGAAAGTGTGCGTGGGCTCTACGCTATAGGTTTGCGCGGCAGCGCCAAAGCTGGCGGTGAAGAGGCCGGCAAAAGCGGCAAGAGAGGCGAGTACGGCTTTTTTCATAGAAACTCCATGTGAGAGTGTGGAGGGTTGAGGAGAAAACGTTTACAACGCAGGCACGCCGGTGAGCGCAAGCTTCACCTTGACCTGTACATCGTTGGCCACGAGCGAGGTGTCGTTCCACTCGCCGTCGCCAATCTTGAAATCCAGGCGCTTGAGCGTGAAGGTGCCCTCAGCGCGCGTCATGCCATCTTTTTGTGTCACGGTCACGGGAACGACCACATCGCGCACCAGGCTCTTGATCGACAGCTTGCCGGCAATCTCAAACTTGCCACCGCCCAGCGCTTTGACCGCGCTGCTGGTAAAGGTTGCATTGGGCAGTTTGAGCGAGTCAAACCAGCCGGGTTTTTTCAGCTCTGCCTCGGTCTCTTTTGCGCCGGTGGCTACGCTGGTCAGATCGACCGTGAAATTGACTTTGCTGGCCTCGGGCTTCTTGGGGTCAAAGGTGCTTTGCACATCGAACTTGGTGAATTTGCCGTCCACCGGCACACCCATCTGCTTGCTGATAAACACAATTTCGCTTTGCGCGGGAATCAGTTTTTGCTGCGCGAACGCAGGCAGTGCGGTAGAGCACAGCGCGACAATCGCAACGGATTTAAACAGCAACTTCATCGACATCTTTAGCCTTTCAAGGTCTTACTTTGACATTGGCAGCATGCGTGCCAGCAGCCCATCTTTGTTCACAAACTGGTGCTTCACTGCCGCGGCCACATGCACCACCACCAGGGCGGCCAGACTATAGGCAAGCAGCATGTGAACTGGCTTGATCATTTCCGACAATTCGCGGTCTTTAGGCACAAAATCCGGCAAGGGCAACAGGCCCAAGTACACAATCGGAAAACCGCTCGCCGAACTGTAGGCCCAGCCGCTGAGCGGCACAGCAAAGAACAAGACATACAAGAGCATGTGCGCTGCGTGCGCGGCCTTGTTTTGCCAAGCCGGGTTGCCCGCGGGCAAGGGCGGCGGCGTATGCGTGAGGCGCCAGAGCAGCCGCAGCGCAGACAGAGCCAGGATCGTCACGCCAATCCACTTGTGATAGTTGTACAGCTTCAAGCGGCCGGGTGACATCGGCAAATCCACCATGTACAGGCCCATGGAAAATCCGCCGATGATCAGCATGGCGGCGAGCCAATGCAGAATCATGGCTGTTGCGGTGTAGCGGAATGCGGGGAGTTGATTCGAATTCATACGCCTAGGTACGCTGCACGGGGACATTCGGATGTGCAGCGCTACCGGCGCGATTAGAAGCGATTTGAAGTTTTCAGGTGACTACGCAATATCCATGCGGGTTTTCAGCCAGTTTTGCTCCAAAACCC
>JBJOQV010000108.1:0-2679 GCA_046049785.1 Pseudomonadota bacterium | reverse complement strand
TTGCCACAGCTTCTAGAACAGCTTAGCCAGTCGATTTACGCACACATGGCCGTGCATCTGCTTGCGGCGCTGCTGGCGGGCGGACTGATCGGGCTGGAGCGCAGCTACCAGGGCCGCGCCGCAGGCTTTCGCACGCACGCGCTGGTGTGCATGGCTTCGAGCATGTTGATGCTCGTCACGCTGTATCAGCAGCTCTGGTTTGGCGCGCCCACCGAGACCGTGCGCATCGATCCTACGCGTATGGCGCAGGGTGTGATGACCGGCATCGGCTTTTTGGGCGCCGGCGTGATTATGAAAGACGGCTTGTCGGTGCGCGGGCTCACCACCGCCGCGTCGATCTGGACCACGGCGGCCATCGGCATCCTCGTAGGCGTCGGGCTGTATGGCGCGGCCGTGATGGCTACCGTGGCCACCATCGGCGTGCTGTCGCTGTTTCGCCTGATTGAAAATCGTCTGCCTTCCAAAACGTATGCCGATGCGCGGGTGCGCTTCATGGCCTCGCAAGACCCCGGCTATCACGGCATGCGCGATCTGCTCAAAAGCGCCGGCTTCAAGCTGTCGAACCTGAGCTACTCCATGCGCGACGCCGGCGACAGCTATGAATACGTGCTGGTGGTGCGTACACAAAAAGGCGATGCGCTCGAACAGATGTCGCTGCTGCTCAAACACCGCCCTGGGGTGCTGAGTTTTGAGATTCAGCCGCGCGGGGATTAAGCCTCGGTAATGCCAAATGAAAACGGCAGCCGAAGCTGCCGTTTTTTATTGTTACGCAGCGCTTACCGCTTCAGCAGCCCCGACAACGCCTCCAGCGCATTGCCCACGCCGCCTTCGGGCAGGCTACCGTTTGGCGTGAGTTTGTCAACGATCTCTGGCAGCATTTGCGACAGGCCGCCGGCGGCATCTTCAGTGCTCATGCCAGTTTGCTGCGCGAGCTGGCCCAAAATGCCGCCGCCATCACCTTTGCCCAGCGCCGCCATGATTTGCTCCGGCGAAACCGGCAGATTTTGCCCGGTGCTCACCCACGAGTCGGCCTGCTGACCGAGCCCGCTTTGCTTGAGCATGCCTAGCAAGCCGCCCAGCGCGTCCATGCCGCCACCACCGGCCTGCTGGCCGCCACCCATCATGCCGCCCAGAATATTGCCCAGGCCACCGCCACCTTGCGCGCCGCCACCCATCATGCTGCCGATCACATTGCCCAGGCCGCCGCTGCCGCCTTGTTGCCCGCCGCTGGAGAGCATGCCCAGCACTGCATTGAGCAGTGCGCCCTGCGGGTTCTGCGCTTGCCCGCCGCCCATCGCAGCGCCTAAAAGTCCGTCAAGTAGTCCCATGGTGTTCTCCAGTCAGAGAGGTTGTTATGTGGCCGGATGCTACTGCGGCTGCTGCGCCATGTGTGTGAAATCTTATGAATTAAGCTGCCATAGTGCGCCGAGCATGGCCAGCGTGGCCAGGCCGGCGGTTTCGGTGCGCAGTACACGCGGCCCGAGCGACGCGCGGATTGCTTTTGCGGCGTCCAGCAGCGCCAGTTCTGGCGGCGCAAAGTCGCCTTCCGGGCCGATCACAATGGCCACCGGTTGCGTGCCTGCCGGCCTTGCCAGTTGATGCAGCGGCAGCGCATCTTGCAGCGCCAGCGTGATGATCTGCGCGCCTTCGCTTTGCAACTGCGCAATGCCCTGCGCGAGCGATTGAATCTGCGCCACCTGCGGCACGCGGTTCATGCCGCATTGCTCGCACGCGGCAATCGCCACCGCCTGCAAATGCGCCACCCGCTTGGCGGCGCGCTCGCTATCGAGCTTGACTACGCTGCGCGCCGCGGCAAACGGCAGCACCCGCGCTACGCCCAGCTCGGTGCACTTTTGCACGATGTAGTCCAGCTTGTCGGTGCTCGTCATGGCCTGCACGAGGGTGAAGGGCAGCGCCGGTGCGCGGTCTTGCGGCTCGTGCGTTTGCACATCCGCGCTCAGCTCTTTACCGGAGACGCGCAGCGCCGCCTGCCACTGGCCACCGCGCCCGTCAAACAGGGTGATCGCAGCGCCATCGGCAAGGCGCAGCACGGCTACATGGCGCGCCACTTCTTTGGGCAGCAGCAGGTGGCCTTGCGCGAGCGGGGTTGCGATGTAGAAGCGGGGGTTCATTGGAATAGATCAAATGTGCTCTACGCAATATCCATGCGCCTTTTCAAGCAAAAATGGCTCAAAAACCGCATGGATATTGCGTAGAGTGCTTTTAATTCCTCTTTTCTGCACGTAGCAGCCTGCCTTGATCGCCACCTTTGCGCGTGGCCAGGCGGCGCGATGCGCTCTCGCTGCCGCGCACCAGTTGCGCGCGCTCGTCCGCCACGTAGCGCGGCCCCAAGACGTGCATACTTTTCTTGCCCGCGCCCGGTGATTTGTCTGGCTCTGGCAAGCACAGCGCCGGGTAGGCCCAGTCGCGCAGGCAATCGGGCACGGAGGCATAGGTGTCCTGCAAGGTTTCCGGCGGCTTGCTGCAGCCGGCAACGGCCAATACAAATATTGCCAGCGCTGCCAAAAAACACACGCGATAAGTAAGGTTCAAGTTCATGCCGATAGTCTCGCACAACTTGCGCTACCGCATGCAAACAAGGGCCGCCACCGCGGCTGGCTAAAATAGCGGTCTTTCCTGTGGGTTTTGCTTCCTTCCATCACAAGCGCCATGCCAACC
>JBJOQV010000107.1:0-3652 GCA_046049785.1 Pseudomonadota bacterium | reverse complement strand
CGCGCAATCAGGTGCAGGCGGTGATGGGCGCGCCGCTGTTGATGAGCGCGTTTCATGCCAACCGCTGGGACTATGTGTACCGCGTCAGCAAAGGCACCGACGTGATGGAATCGCGCAAGTTCGTGGTGCGCTTTTCGGGCGATACGGTCAGCGAATTTGGCGGCGATCCGCAGCCCACGGAGCTTGAAGCGGTCACGGGCAAGAAAGCGTCGTGACTGCGGCTGCCAATCGCGTGGCCAGCCGCATCGCCGTCGCCGGCGCTTCCGGCCGCATGGGCCGCACGCTGATCGAAGCGGTGCTGGCCGCGCCCGATCTGCAACTGGCGGCCGCGCTGGATGTCGCAGGCAGCCCGATGCTGGGCAGCGACGCCGGCGCATTTGCCGGCAAGCACACTGGCGTAGCGATCAGCGCCGATCTGGCCGCGCTCAAAGGCTGTAACGTACTGATTGACTTTACGCGGCCCGAAGGCACGCTCGCGCATCTGCAGGCCTGCGCTGCGCATGGCTGCGGCATCATCATTGGCACCACCGGTTTTGACGCTGCGGGCAAGGCCGCGATTGCGGCAGCGGCCAAGCAAATTCCCGTCGTGTTTGCGCCCAACATGAGCGTGGGTGTGAACGTGACTTTCAAGCTGCTGGAGGTCGCGGCCAAGTATCTGCAAGACGGTTACGACGCCGAAATTTTTGAGGCGCATCACAACAAAAAAATCGATGCACCCTCCGGCACCGCCATTGGCATGGGCGAGGCGATTGCCAACGCACAAGGCAAAAAGCTCGAAGACGTTGCAGCCTGGGCGCGCCACGGCGCAACCGGCGAGCGCACGCCCGGCAGCATCGGCTTTTCTGTCGTACGCGGCGGCGATGTGGTGGGCGAGCACACCGCGTTTTTTCTGGGCAGTGGCGAGCGCATCGAGATCACCCACCGCGCGAGCAGCCGCGCCAACTACGCCGCGGGTAGCCTGCGCGCCGCGCGGTTTTTGGCCGGTAAAGCGAGCGGCCTGTTTGATATGCAGGACGTTCTCGGATTGAAAGAGCGGTAAGGCCGCGCAATCTGCTGCAGGCCGCATTTCTAGCTGCGGCGAAGATTTTTCAGCCTTTGCACACCCTCTACGCAATATCCACGAGCCTTTTCAGCCATTTTTGCCTGAAAAGGCGCATGGATATTGCGTAGCCTGCCTCTAAACGCTTCAAACCTCGGCCCACATCCGTAGCAGGTTGTGATAGCAGCCGGTGAGTTCCACTGCCGCTTCTGATTCGCCCTCTTTTTCCCCAATCATTTGCCGCACCTTCATGATCGCCATGTCTAGCGCCACCATCAGTTGGCGCTGCTCGCTGCTTCTGACCATGCTTTCAATCCAGAAGAACGACGCCAGCCGCGCGCCGCGCGTGACCGGAGCGACGCGGTGCACGCTGGTGCCGGGGTACAGCACCATGCTGCCGGCCGCCAGTTTGATGGCGCGATCGCCCGCGCTTTCGCGGATGATCAGCTCGCCGCCGTCGTAGCTTTCCGGATCGGTCAGAAACAGCGTGGCGGACAAATCGGTGCGCACCCGCTGGCCGGTGGCGGCAATGTGGCGCACGGCGTTGTCGATGTGATCGCCAAAGTCCATGCCGCTTTGATAGCGGTTGAACAGCGGCGGCACGATGCGGCGTGGCAGCGCGGCGGCGAAGAACGTGGCGCTGCGCTCCAGCGCCGCCAGCACCATTCGGCCGGCGGCCTTGGCAGCGTCGCTACTCTCTGCCAACTGCTGATTACGCTTGGCCTGCGCAGACTGCGTGCCGGCGGTGATGCGCCCGTCGGCCCAGTCGGCTGCATCCAGCAAACCGCGCACCTGCGCAAGTTCATCGGCGGCCAAGATATCGGTGATCGTGAGCAGCATGTTGCGTCAACCCTAAAACCGCGCAGCCAGGGTGAGCTGCGCAGCACGCTTGGTGCCCGGCACCACATGGCCGGTGTACACCCCTTCGTAATAGTCTTTGTTCAGCAGATTGAGCAGGTTGAGTTTGACGCTGATCTTATCCATCACGTATTCCACCAGCGCGTCCACCCGCACATACGCAGGCACGACAGTCGTGTTCAGCGCGTTGGCGTAGCGCTCGCCTACACCCTCGATGCCGCCACCGATTTTCCAATGGCCCAGCTTGTACGTGCTCCACAGGCTGACGGTGTAATCCGGCGTGTTCACCGGCACCTTGCCTTGATTGGGCCCTTGCTGGCCCGAGGCTTGATCAACTTTGGCGCGCATCAACGCCAGCGCGCCAAACACCTCCGACTTCGGCGTGATGCGCCCAGCAGCCTCAAACTCCAGTGCGTCAGTGTGGCGTTTGCCACTGAGCAGAAATACTGTGGGATTGGCCAGATCGGTATTGCGTTCATTGGTTTTTTCCGAACGCGATAGCGATGTGCGTAGCGACACATTACCTTGTGCCAAATCCCACTTGGCGCCTAGCTCGATATTGCGGCTTTTCTCCGGCGGCGTATTGGCGCTGCGGTCATCCAGTTGATACAGCTCAGCCGACGGATTGAACGACGTGCCGTATGAAAGGTAATAATTCACCTCTCCACCCGGCTGAAACATCAGCCCAGTGCGATAACTCCATACGCGATCGGTGCGCGACAAGTCGCCCAGCGGCGCAATGCGGTCATAGTCGGCCTTGAAATCGTCGTAGCGCGCGCCCAGCAGCAGCTTCCACGCCGGGGCGAACTGAATCACATCCTGCGCGTACAAACCCACCGTACGGCCTTCATAGCTGGCTTGCGGCACGCGGGTGATGTTCAGGTAATCCGCCGGCAGCGGCACAAACGGGTCTGGATTACCCAGCGTCGTGCGAGGATTCGCAACGACGGTGGTAGACCCCACAGGCGCGTTGCCGTTGCTCCAGCGCCCGGCCTTTTCGCGCGCGAGTTCCAAGCCGGTGAGTAGCTCATGCGTCATACCCGCTGCGTTCAATTTAGTAGTGAAATCGGTTTGGCTGGTGAGCGTTTTTTCATCTCCGCCGCGCGCCTGGCGGCCGCGGTTCACACTCGCGGTGCCATCGGCCACGGTGGCATCCGTAGCCAGCACCGCGCCGGGCGTGGGTGTGGTGATGAGGCGCGGTGCCACTGCCCACAAGTCGCGCTGATAGTGCGCGCCGCGCAGCGCGGTGCGCAGTTCGGTATCTTTGTTGAACCGGTGGATATACGTGGCCGTACCAATGCTGATCTCATTGCGTTCATAGTCGGCATTGGCCATGCCGTAGAAGCGCTGCATCGGCACGTTGGCCGGTTTGCCGTTGAAGTACGGCACACCGTAGTCTGGCACGTTATCGTCTTTCAGGTAATAGTAGGCCAGCAAAAACTCGTTTGCCGTGCCGGTGCCGATGCGCAGCGAGGGCGCAACACCCACGCGTTTTTGATCCACCGCGTCGCGGAAGCTGCTCGTGTCTGTACCCATCAGATTGACGCGCAGCGCTGCATCTTGCCAAAGCACTTTGTTCAAATCAGCCACGATGCGCTTGTAGTCGAATGAGCCTGCAGTCAGCGCGACTTCATTGCGGTCGACCAGATACGGTTTTTTGCTGACCTGATTGATCACGCCGCCGGTTGCGCCGCGGCCAAACAGCATCGAGCCTGAGCCGCGCAGAATATCGATCTGCTCCAGATTGAAGGTTTC
>JBJOQV010000106.1:0-9319 GCA_046049785.1 Pseudomonadota bacterium | reverse complement strand
ACTGTGCGCGCTGCGCCTCTGTGGCAAAAACCTTGTGCGCCAAAGCAGTCTACGCAATATCCATGCGCTTTTTGAGCCAAAAATGGCTGAAAAAGCGCATGGATATTGCGTAGAGCACCTTGCAATAACGGGTGTTTGACGTAAATCGAAGCGCGCCGCGCAGCGGCTCGCCATCGTTTTGCTGCACTTCGCACCGGGCTTGCCGCAACTCGTCGCAAAGCGGCTGCGCAGCCAGTGCGCATTGCCTAGAGTAGCGTCATCGAAACACAAACAACACGTTAAAGGAACCGCATCATGAACATGACATTCAAGGCACTCATCGTTGGCACCCTGATCACCGCCGCCGCTCTGAGCGTGGTGGCAGTAACCACGCCCGCAGCGCCGGTCTACAAGCTCGACGCTGTGGTCGTCACGGCGCAGCGCTTGCCGGCAAACGATGTGATCAAGCTGGCGACTGTTGAAGTGACCGCGAGCCGCGCCGATATGCTGGCCGCGCAGGCAGAAGAAAACTCGAAGCAAGCCGCCATCGCATCCAATTCGCGCATCTGAACGTATATCTGTGTGATGACAAGCTGCGCGCCGCCAGCCTGTGTTGTGAGAACTGTAGTTGCGGCGCACCGGTAGATGTGACGTGTTGTTTCCTCCTCGGTTAAGCATTCCCACTTAACCTTTGCACCCCGGCCCGGCGCAAGCCCGGCCGGGGTTTTTCTTTGTGAGCAAACCGGGCAGAGCGCGTGGCGATCAGCCGTGCAGCGTCACGCGCACGTGGTGGGCTTTTCCATCATCCCGCAAAGGTATGCAGGCATCCGCTTGCGGCACCTCATCCAGCCACACATCCATTGGGCCTGCGCCCTTACCGCTTTGCAGGACTTCGAGGTGGTAGATCGTCTCGCGATAGCGGTACTGCAGTGAGTAACCGGGCCAATCGGCGGGTAGGCATGGCGCAACGCGCAAGCGCGCACCGTCACCCGATGTTTCAAGGCGCAGCCCCAGCAGCGACTCCACAATCAGCCGGTACATCCAGCCCGCCGAGCCGGTGTACCAGCTCCAGCCACCGCGCCCCGTGTGCGGCGCGACGCTATATACATCGGCCGCCACGACGTAGGGCTCAACTTTGTAGCGCGCTACATCATCAGGTGTGAGGGCATGGCGCACGGGGTTGATGATGTCAAACACCGCCCAGGCGTCGTCAGGCCGGCCCAGCGCCGCAAAAGCCATCGCCGCCCAGATCGCACCGTGGGTGTACTGGCCGCCGTTTTCGCGCACCCCAGGAACGTAGCCGGCGATGTAGCCGGGGTTTGGCCCTTGTTGATCAAACGGCGGGTCGAGCAATTGCACCAGCTGGTGCTCGGGGCGGACGAGATGTTTGAACACTGCGTCCATCGCCGCGCGCGCGCGCGCAGGCTGCGCAGCGCCTGACAGCACACTCCAGCTTTGCGCAATGGAATCGATTCTGCACTCGGCATTTGCAGCAGAACCCAGCGGTGTGCCATCGTCAAAATAGGCGCGCCGATACCATGCGCCGTCCCAGCCATTGGTTTCTAGATGTTGTTGCAGCTGCGTATGTTCGGCGGCACAGCGCACCGCAAATTCTTCATCGCCGCGCTGGCGGGCTACTGCGCCAAAGCGCGACAGCACTTCGCACAAAAAGAAGCCAAGCCAAACGCTTTCGCCATGACCGTGATGGCCAACCAGATTCATGCCATCGTTCCAATCACCGGTTCCCATCAGCGGCAGGCCGTGCGCACCAAAGCGCAGCCCATGCTTGAGTGCGCGCGCGGCGTGCTCGTACACGCTGGCCGTCTCAACCGACAGCAGCGGCAAATCGTAGTAAGAATCATCCTGAGGACTGACTTCACGGCCGTCAAGAAACGGGACGCGTTCGTCGAGCACGCCGGTGTCGCCAGTGGCCTGTACGTAGCGGGCCAGGGCAAGCGGCAACCAAAGGTAGTCGTCCGAGATGCGGGTGCGGACGCCGCGTCCTTGCGGCGGATGCCACCAATGCTGCACATCGCCGGCAACAAACTGACGGCTCGCACAGCGCAGCAACTGCTCGCGCAGCATGTGTGGTTGGCTATGCACCAGCGCCATGGCGTCTTGCAACTGATCGCGAAAACCAAACGCGCCGCCTGATTGGTAGTAACCGCTGCGCGCCCAGATCCGGCATGCGATAGTTTGGTAAAGCAGCCAGCCGTTGGCAAGCACGTCCAGCGCAGGGTCTGGCGTGCGCACCTGCACGGCGCCTAATATCTGGTGCCAGTGTTGCTGCACGGCGTCGAAGGCACTTTCAGTAGCAACGCGGCCGCGAAAGCGCTCCAGGAGTTTGCCCGCTTCATCGGCGCTGCGCCCCATCCCTAGGCGGAACGTAATCTCGGCGGATTCGCCATCCAGCAGATCAATTGGTACCTGAATCGCTGCGCACGGATCCAGCGCCACACCGGCGCGGCCGGAGAGTTTTGCGCGGCGCAGCCCGGCGGGCTCGCGCATTGAACCGTTGCGGCCGATGAATTCGGTCCGGTCACAAGTGAAGCTGCTAGCTTCGCGCTGCGCTTCGTCCGCATCGAAAAAACCAATCCAGTCGGCGTAGTCATTGCTGTATGGATTGCGCGCATAGACCGCCAGGCCGTCCGGTGCCAGTTCGGTCACGATATGCGGTGCTGACTTGGACCGCATATCACCCAGCACCCATTCCACATAGCCGGTTGCGGTCAACGTGCGCGGCCGCCCGGAGTCATTGCGCACCCGCAGCACGGAAAACTTCACGGCTGCGTCCAGGGCCACAAACACCCGCAATTGTGCGTGGATGCCGGCCGCGCTGTGCTCAAACACGCTATAGCCAAAACCGTGGCGCGTAATGAACTGCCCGGTGGAGCCAATGTCAGCCGAACCGGGCAACGATGTCGGTGACCAGACCTGCCCGGTTTCTTCGTCGCGCAGATAGACCGCCTCGCCGCCTGGGTCGCTCACCGGATCGTTATGCCACGGCGTCAGGCGCAGCTCATGCGCGTTCTCGCACCAGGTATAACTGCTGCCGGCCTCTGAGATCACGCTGCCAAAGCGCGGGTTGGCGATCACGTTGGACCATGGGGCAGGTGGCCGCTTGCCGGCAGGCGGAGCAATAACATACTCCCGCCCATCGGCAGAGAAACCGCCGATGCCGTTATAAAGCTTGAGCTGCGCTGCAATGGTGTCAGCGGGCTTCACCGTTTCCGGCGATGGTGCCCTAAGACGGGTTGCCGCGAAGGCGGGTACGGGCCGCTCGCGCCGCGGCCGGCGTTTGATTTGCTCGGCCAGGCTGCCGCGCTGATCGCTGAACACCGCGCGCGCGACCGCTTGCAGCAAGATGCGATCTTCATGCGCAATCTGTTCGACATGGCGCACAAAAATGCCGCCAGGCCGATCGATCACATGCGCCTCAACGCCCGCAACAATCAGGCCCATGATTTGTTCCTGCAACTGTTGCCGATAGATATCGCGCTCTTCGTTCCAGATCACCAGGTCCACTGCAAGGCCCTTCAAGCGCCACCACGCATGTGCCTGCACGAGCTGGCGCACCAGCTCAATATTGTCAGCGCTGCTGACCTGCAGCAACACTATCGGTAAATCGCCTGAAATTGCATAGCCCCACAGCCCCGATTGACCACGGCGATTGCGCAGTAACACGGTGGCCTCGGCACGCAACGTTTCTTGCATGTAGATCACGGCGCTGGCCATGCGTCCATAGAGCTGCGCGTCACCTTCACTCGCATTCAATTGCCGCAGCACAACCTGGGCGTGCGTCCACGCCAGCTCGAATACGCGGTCGGCCAGCCGGCGGTCTTGGTATTTTTCGGCCAGCGCAACGCACGCGGCCCGCGTGTCGCTGATGCCGTACACGATATCCACGGTAATCGCCTGATCAGGCGCGAGAGTAACGCTGCAGCGGCTGGCGGCAACCGGATCGAGCACCGAGCCGGCGGTATTTGACAACGGCCCGGCGCGGTCAAGTGCTTGCGGCGACGCCGGCGAACTGCCGCGGCCCAGAAAGCGCGCGCGGTCGGTTTCATGCGAGATTGCGCTGACCTTGGCGGGGTCGAGCCCGTAGCCGCGCACACCATGCAAGGCCATCAACTGGAACATCCACGGCGAGGCCTCTTGCGGCGAGCGCGGACGGCGCGTGCACAAGATGGCCGCAGGGTGCTGAAGAATCTCCGTCTGCACAAATAGCTTGCTAAACGCCGGATGCAGGCCATCGGCTACGGGGTTAGCAAGCACTACCTCGGTGTAGCTGGTGACTTCAATCGTGCGGCGCACGCCGCTGTTATTGGTGATGCGCAGTCTGCGCAGTTCAATATCATCTTCCGGCGACACGACAATTTCGGTGTGCGTTTCGATGCCGTCATCCAGGCGACGAAACTCGGCGCGGCCAAGGGAGAAAATAGCTTCATAGTTTTCTCCCGCGGTTTTGGTGGGCTGGTGAGTGCTGGACCAGACATCGCCGCTATCGACGTCGCGCAGGTAGCAAAAGCTGCCCCAAGCGTCGCGCGTTGCATCCTCCTGCCAGCGCGTCACGGCGTAGTCCTTCCAGCGGCTGTAGCCACCGCCGGCCTGCGTCACCATGACGTGGTAGCGGCCGTTGGACAGCAATTGCACCTCGGCAATAGCGGTACTCGGGTTGTTGACGACGCGGATCGGCGTCTGGTCCACGGTTTCGGTGCTGCGCGCGGCTGCATGGTCATCGATGACCGGCAGCAGCACCGGCGCATGCGGCACGCGTTCCTGCAGCAGCAACAAGGTCGCCTGCAGGCGCGCGTCGGCCTCAAAGTGCCGTTGCATCGGGCGGTCTAGCAGCACGTAGGCAAGAGCGAGCAGATTCATGCCCTGATGGTGCGCCATGAACGATCGCACGACCGCCTTGCTCTGGCCGCGCGGCAGCCGTGCAGGGGTGTAGTCAATCGCCTCGTACATGCCGTAGCGGCCTGCAGCGCCCTCGGCGGCAAGTCGCTGCAGGTTTTCGCACGCCTGCTCAGGCATGATCATCAATGCCATCATCGATGCGTAGGGCGCTACCACAAGATCTTCGGCCAGACCGCGCTTGAGCCCCAAGCCGGGCACACCAAAAGCACGGTATTGGTAGTTCAGCGCAGTGTCGGTTGCGTTGTAGCCCGATTCAGACATCCCCCACGGCAAGCTGCGGCGCGCGCCATACTCAATTTGCCGCTGTACCGCGGCGTGACACGTCTGGTCCAGCAAAGTGTTCTCGTAGCTGGGCATGACCAGCATGGGCATCAGATACTCGAACATCGAGCCGCTCCACGACAGCAGCACTGGCTCGCCGGCAGTAGGCGTTAGCCGGCGGCCTAGCGCAAACCAGCTCTCTTGCGGGATCTGCTCTTGCGCGATGGCAACAAAAATGCCCAGCCGCATCTCAGAGGCAAGCAGGTCGTAGTACCCCGCGTCGATGCGTCGTTCATCAACGTTGTAGCCAATAGTCATGAGATGGCGCGAGCGATCGTAGAGGAAGCTTTGCTCCATGTTGGCCAGCGCGCCCGCGCGCGCTGCGAGCGCGTCGATTTTGAGCAGCAAGCCGTGCGCTTTGGTGTTGTGCTGCGCGAGCAACCGCAAACTAGGCATGCCAATTGCCCAATACTCTTCGGGCGACGCAGACGCAAGCGACTTAAGTTCCAACATGCCGGCCCGGCAATGCGCCGCCAGGCTGCGCGCCCACAGCACGCACTCATCTTCTTCTGCGGATGGCTTGGTGGTGCCGTCAAGCAGCACCTCCTCCGGTGCAGCATGTGTTTGCAGGGCGCTGAAAGCCGCAAGAATCGCTGCCGCGCCACTGTCAAATTCCTCAAGCATTGTGCGCCAGTCTTGCAGCGAGCTCAGCGCAGCGCTGCTGTACTGTGCTAACAGGTGTTCAAAGTGCGTGAGTGCGGCCGGCAAGGCGCCGCGCGCTTCTTTCAACGTTTCACTCAGCGACTCCTGCAGCACGCCAAACGTGTCACTCACACCTTCCCGCCAGCAATGCGCCAGTACTGGCGCATCGGCCAGGGCAAGCAGGCCGGCACGCAGCGTCAGCAATTGACCCGCAAGATTGCCGCTGTCAACGGAGGAAACATAATGCGGCCGCAGCGGCCGCAAGGTCAGCGTGTCATACCAGTTGAAGAAGTGGCCGCGGTGGCGTTCCATCCCTTGCATGGTGGTTAGTGCGGCTTCCAGCCGCTTGAGCAACTGGCTGGTGGTGAGATAGCCGAAATCGCGCGCGGTTAGCGCTGCCAGCAGCGCAAAACCCATATTGGTGGGGGAGGTGCGGTGGGCGATGCGCGCCACGGGTTGCTCCTGCACGTTGTCCGGCGGGAGATGATTTTCGTCCGGGCTGACATGCACATCGAAAAAGCCCCAAGTGCGGCGCGCCAATCGCCGCAGGAACTGGGTCTGCGTAGCGCTCAGCGCCCCGCGCTTGCGCTGCAGCGGCCGGTCAATCCACCAGACGATCAGGGGAGACAGCAGCCACAGCATCAATACAGGCCCAGCCACGAGTAGCGCGGCAGGCCGCACCAACGCTACTCCGATCGCGCAGCTCACGGCCAGCGCCGGCCCAACGGCCAGGCTGCGCACGTTTCGCAGCAGATCCGGCAGGCTGCCGGGAGCCGTTTTGATCGACACGTCGGCAGAAGGCCGCCACTCCAGCAAGCGGCGTTTTGAAAGCAACACACGCCACAACGTGCGCACAACCGCAGACAAGCTGTACATCGCCTCATGCGGCAAACAGGCGAGCGTCTGCGTCAGTCGCTGCAACATTTGTAGGAACTGGCGGCCGGCCGGTGTGCCGCTGGTGGCTACTGCCTGCGTGCCCAGCAATGCAAGCGCGCTGCGCAGCCGATCCACCAGATGCGCGGCAATCGGATTGAGCAGAATGAGCGCCAGTGCTGCCAATGTCCACAAGCCTGGTTCAGGCAGCAGCAACCATCCCGCGAGCAACATGAGCAGCACCGCGCTTGGCGCAAGACTGCGCCGCAGGTTATCCAGAATTTTTGCACGCGAAAGAATCGAAAGCGGGTTGGGAGGCGCTCCCGGCAGCATGTGCAAACGCGAGCGCAGCCAGCCGATGAGCTGCCAATCACCGCGGATCCAGCGGTAGCGGCGCGTCGCATCATCGCTGTATCGCGTCGGCGATTCTTCCAGCAGCTGCACATTGGTGAGCAGCCCCGCACGTACATAGCAGCCCTCAAGCAGGTCGTGGCTCAGAATCCGGTTCTCGGGCATGCGGCCTGCGAGCGCCTGTTCAAAAGCATCAATGTCATAGATGCCTTTGCCGATGAATGAGCCTTCATCAAACAGATCTTGATATACGTCTGAGACCGCTCGGGTATAGGGGTCGATGCCCGGCTCGCCGCCATACAGGCGCGCATAGCCGGACCGGTTGATGCTCGGTAGGCTCAGCCCTACGCGCGGCTGCAAAATACCGTAGCCTTCCACCACAACACCCTGCTGCCTGCCGGTGCCAAAGCGCGGTTGATTCAGCGGATGCGCCATGGTCGCGATGATCTGTGCGGCCGATTCGCGCGGCAACTGCGTGTCCGTGTCCAGCGTGATTACGTAGCGCACGTGGGACAGCTCGCGCGTGTCACCCACAATGCAGCTAAAGCGTTCGCCCAGCGCGGCTTGGGTTTGTCCGCGCAGCAGCTGGTTCAAGTCGGCCAGCTTGCCGCGCTTGCGTTCGTAGCCCATCCAGACGCGTTCGCGCGCATTCCAGCGGCGCGGCCGGTGAAAGAGAAAAAACGTGCTGCTGCCCGCACTTGCAGCGGGGTACTTTGCATTTAGTGCGGCGATCTGCGCGGCAGCAAGCTCAACCAGCGCAGCGTCCGCGGGCAAATGCTCCTGCGCGGCATCGTGAAAATCAGTGAGCAAACCAAAGTGCAGGCTGGCATCCCGATTACCCAGAAACCGCACCTCGAGCGCGTCCACAAGCGCCTGCACACCTGCCGCACTGCTGAGCATGGTGGGTACAACCACCAACGTGCGTGCGGTGGAGGGAATGCCGGACTCATAGTCCATACGCGGCAAGCCCTGCGGCGACACCAGCAAGGTCACCAGCCAATTCACGATGGAAACGGCAAACTGGCTGGTTGCAATCAGAAGTGGCAGCGCAAACAGCAGCATGGCCCACCACGGCCAACCTAATTGACCGTGCGCGTAAATCGTCAGCGCGGCGGTACACACGAGCGTGATCAGAACAATCGTGCTTGCATATAGCGGCAAGGCGCGGCTGCGTGCACGGCGCGCGAGCGCAAGCCGTAGCGGTAAGCGTGCACAAACGACTTGCTCAAGCGCGATTCGGCCGGCGCCAAGCAAGTAATACCCCACATGCGCCCGCCGCTCATCCGCATCCTCAGCCGCCGCCGCGGCCAGCGCTACCGCGTGCTGCGCTACCTCGGGTTCTGAGCAATTGCCCAGCCTGGCTACGGCTTCAACGATGTGACGGTAGCTATCGCGGGTCGCAAAATCCATTCGTTCATATACGCCGCTTGGGTCACCGCGCAGCGTCTGTTCTACACCGCTTGAGGCTTCCACAAACTCGCGCCAGTCCGCTGCCCCCAGCATGCGCAGGCTGCCGATGCAGTTGCTGACGGTAACTTGGTTGGCCGCCTGCTGCCGGGCTTCAAGCTGCACCAGTTGCTCAATGGTCTGATGGGATTCAGCCAGGCGCTGCTCGACCCAGGTAAGCGGCAGGGCCAGCGCTGCACCCTGTCCCTGCAAACGGCGCACCAGTTCGGCAACGAAGGCATTGGTAAGCGACGGCATCGAGCGGGCCATGTCGGCAATGACCAGAATCAAGTCGCTCGGCGATTTCTCGGCAACCTCGCGCATGCTGTCTGCCCAGGTGGCGGCCGAGTCGCGATCGATATGTGCGGCGGCAACTCGCGCTGCAACGCGGCGCAGATTTTCAATCAATGACAACCGCAGCATGATCGGAAAAGCCCACAGCTCACCCAGCAGCAGCGGCTGCACAGACTGATACGCAGCGATAAACCGCGCCAGTGTGCCGCGGCCAACCTGGCCATCGCCGTGCGTGATGACTTGCAGCGCAAGGTCATATACGCGCGGCAGGCCGGCGCCGTTGCCGTTGATCGGGTCCAGCGCCAGCCGCGGCAGCTCGCGGCTGTAGCCGTGCGGCAGATGCCGCCGGGCCGTGCGAATCTCTTCCTCTATGAGGTAGAAGTTATCGAGCAGCCATTCCGCCGCCGGTGACAGGCGCCGCTCGCCATCGCCGGTGGCGGCCAGCTGTTTGGCCAAGTTGACCAGCACGCGTTCGTTGGATGCAAGGCGGCTGAGC
>JBJOQV010000105.1:0-7255 GCA_046049785.1 Pseudomonadota bacterium | reverse complement strand
ATGACCGACCCCAACTGGGAACCGGTGATGAAGCGTGCCAGCGCGATTGTCACCAACCGCGGCGGCCGCACCTGCCATGCCGCCATCATCGCCCGTGAACTGGGTATTCCTGCGGTGGTGGGCAGCGGTGACGCCACCGATCTGCTGGTGGATGGCGCGATGGTCACGGTGAGCTGCGCAGAAGGCGATGAAGGCAAGATTTACGACGGCCTGCTGGAGACCGAGGTAGAAGAGGTCAAGCGCGGCGTGATGCCGGATATTCCCGTCAAGATCATGATGAACGTGGGCAACCCGCAGCTCGCGTTTGATTTTTGCCAGATTCCCAATCAGGGTGTGGGCCTGGCACGGCTGGAATTCATTATCAACAACAACATCGGCGTGCATCCCAAGGCGATTCTGGATTATCCCAATGTGGATGCTGACCTGAAAAAAGCGGTGGAATCCGTCGCACGCGGCCATGCTTCGCCGCGCGCTTTTTTTGTGGACAAAGTGGCAGAAGGCGTGGCCACCATTGCCGCCGCCTTCTGGCCCAAGCCGGTGATCGTGCGGCTGTCGGACTTCAAGAGCAATGAATACCGCAAACTGATCGGCGGTTCACGCTACGAACCGGAAGAAGAAAACCCGATGCTGGGCTTTCGCGGCGCATCGCGCTACATCGCGCCAAGTTTTGCAGAATGTTTCGCGATGGAATGCGAGGCGATGAAGCGTGTACGCAATACCATGGGCCTGACCAACGTGGAGCTGATGATCCCGTTTGTGCGCACCACCAAAGAAGCCAGCGCAGTGATCGATCTGCTGGCCAAGCATGGCCTTGCGCGCGGGCAAGACGGCTTGCGCGTCATCATGATGTGCGAGCTGCCTAGCAACGCGCTGCTGGCAGAAGCCTTTTTGGAGTACTTCGACGGATTTTCCATCGGATCCAACGATCTCACGCAACTCACGCTGGGGCTGGATCGCGATTCCGGTCTAGTGGCAGAAGGGTTTGACGAACGTGACCCGGCCGTAAAAATTCTGCTGGAGCGCGCGATTTCGGCCTGCCGCGCCAAGGGTAAATACGTGGGCATTTGCGGCCAGGGGCCAAGCGATCACCCCGATCTGGCCAAGTGGTTGGCGCAAGAGCAAATCACGTCGATCAGCCTGAATCCGGATACGGTTGTTCAAACCTGGCAGAGCTTGGCCACGTAATCCTGTTAGCTTTTTTGGGTTTATCCTGCAACGGCGGCCTTCGGGCCGTCTTTTGCATGGTTTGTCGCAGGTGCGCCGCAGCATGCTCCAATCGGCCATAATGACTACCGTAGACATATAAGAGCACCAACAATTGGAGAAATAATGGAGAGCCATTGGCTTTGGTGGATTGCCGCGCTGGGCATGCTGATCGCAGAGCTGTTCACCGGTACTTTCTATCTGCTGGTTGTCGCCATCGCGCTGGCTGCAGGCGGTTTGGTGGCCTACTTTGATGCGGGCATGGCCATGCAGCTTGTCGTCGCCGCTGCGGTAGGTTTTGGCGGTGCGCTGATGTTGCGCCGCTCAAAATTTGGCGTGCGTGCCAAGACTAATTCTGCGAACGACCCGAATGTGAATATCGATATCGGCAATACCGTTACGGTGGGCGCATGGGATGCAACGCGGCGTGCACGCGTTGAGTACCGCGGCGCGAGTTGGGATGTGGAGTTTGAAGGCTCAGCGGAGCCAAGCCCCGGAACCTACAAAATCAAATCAGTGCGCGGCAGCACGCTGATTGTGTCTTAACAATTTGGGAGAGGTATATGTCCACGTTCGGCTTATCAGGTGGTGTGATTTCAGCGTTGGTGCTGTTCATCTTGATCATTGTCTTTGTATACAAGACCTTCAAGATCGTGCCGCAGCAGCATGCGTGGGTCGTCGAGCGGCTGGGCAAGTTTCATGAGACGCTCACGCCCGGCCTGCGACCGGTGATTCCCTTCATCGACCGCGTGGCCTACAAACACAGTCTGAAAGAAATTCCGCTGGATGTGCCCAGCCAGGTCTGTATTACGCGTGACAACACACAGTTGCAGGTGGACGGGATTTTGTACTTTCAGGTCACCGATCCGATGCGGGCCAGCTATGGTTCGAGCAACTACATCGTGGCCATTACGCAGCTTGCACAAACCACGCTGCGCAGCGTAATCGGTAAGCTGGAGCTGGATAAAACCTTTGAAGAGCGCGATTTCATCAACCACAGCGTTGTGAGTGCGATTGACGAATCCGCCGCCAACTGGGGCGTGAAAGTGCTGCGCTATGAAATCAAAGACCTCACGCCGCCTAAAGAAATTCTGCACGCCATGCAGGCGCAAATTACGGCAGAACGCGAAAAGCGCGCGCTGATTGCTGCGTCTGAAGGCCGCAAGATGGAGCAGATCAATATCGCCACCGGTGAGCGTGAAGCAGCGATCGCCCGCTCTGAAGGTGAGAAGCAGGCCACGATCAACAACGCGCAAGGCCAGGCCGCGAGTATTCAAGCCATTGCAACCGCCACGGCAGATGCCATCGGCCGCGTGGCTGCCGCCATCCAAACGCCCGGCGGCATGGACGCAGTCAACCTCAAAGTGGCCGAAAAATACGTGGAAGCGTTTAGCCAGTTGGCACAGAAGAATAATTCGCTCATCATTCCGGCCAATGTGGCCGATATGGGCGGCTTGATTGCCAGCGCGATGACGGTGATCAAGAGCCAGCAGAAAGCCGGCTGACAAACAAGTGCGGGTTGATCCAACTGAGCGCCGGGCAAAGACCCGGCGTTTTCTTGTCGGCGCGTTTCTTGTGTTATTTCCTGTTGCTGCTTGGGTCGCGGCCTTTGAGTTGAATCTGTTCTGGCTCATCCTGCTTGCGTTTGGTGCTGAGCTGTTGTCGTATTGGTGGCTCACGCGCAAGTAGCGCAGCGCTCGCTATACTCCCGCCGGTTTGCTGCGCCACGCGCGCGCGAACATGCGTATCACCACAACAAACCCGGCGGGCGATCTTCTCGTGCTTGATTCTCTTCGTGGCTCCCTCAATCCGCGCACGCTACTTGGCGGCGCTCTGCAAGCCTGGCCGGCGCTGCTTGTGGGTGCGCTTGCGTATATTGCGATCACGGGTGCCACCATTCTGGATCCTACGCGTACCAACTGGCTGATGAACGGCGACCCGACGCAGCATTGGCTGGGCTGGGAGTTTTTTCGTCACACGCCGCTGCTGCAGTGGCCGCTGGGCGCAAGCCCAAAAAACGGTATGGCACTGGGCAGTTCAATTGTTTTTACCGACTCGATTCCGCTGCTGGCCTTACCTTTGAAGCTACTGAGCGGCGTGTTACCCGGTGAGTTTCAATACTTTGGCTTGTGGCTTGCCGCCTGCTTCATGCTGCAGGCATTTTTTGCGTGGAAACTGCTTGGCTACGCTACAGACAGCAAATGGCTCAAGCTGCTTGGCTGCGGTTTTTTTGTGATCGCGCCGCCGATGGTATGGCGGCTGCACCAGCACTACGCACTTGTTGGCCACTGGGTGCTGCTGGCAGCGCTGTATCTGTATTTTTCCCAAACCTTCCGGCCGGGGCGATGGATTGCGCTGCTTGGCGCCGTGGTGCTGGTGCACGCTTTTCTTTTTGTCATGGTCGGTGCCGTCTGGGCAGTCGATCTGGCGCAGCGCAAGCTCAAAGGCGAGCAGCCGCTGCGCGCACTGCTTGTTTACGCAGCCGCTGCAATTGGCACAGTGGTATTCATCATGTGGGTAGCCGGCTACTTCATGCTCGGCGGGGCGCCGCCGGCCGGGTACGGCTTTGGGATCTACAGGCTTAACTTACTGTCGTTGATCGACAGTGGCGAGGTCTGGGCGATCGGTCACTGGTCCAAGGTACTGCGCGATCAGCCGCAAACCAGCGGCGACTATGAAGGCTTTAGTTTTCTGGGGCTGGGCATTCTGTGCCTGGGCATTCTCGCCACGGTTGAACTCGCGCGTTTGAAGCGGGCCGATTTCAAATGGCCCACCTTGCTGCCCATTGGCGTGATGGCACTGACGCTATTTGTCTTTGCGCTCACCAATCGTATTGCCTACGGTGCGCAGGAAATTCTGGTCTATCCGTGGCCTGCGTTCATGGAAAAGCTGGGCTGGGTATTTAGGGCGACCGGGCGAATGTTCTGGCCGATCTATTACCTGATCTACTTTGCGATTTTCTTTTTGCTGTTTCGCCACGCCAACCAGCGGTACCTGGTGATCGCCTGCACGGTGTTGCTGGCTGCCCAGATCAGTGATAGTGCACCGGCGCTCAATGGTTTTCGTGAGCGGTTTGCAAGTGCCAATTGGCAAACACCGCTGCGTGCCCCGCAATGGCAAGAGTTTGGCAAACGCTATGAACATATCGTCTACGTGCTGCCACAATTCACGCCGCCGCGCTGGATCGAACTGACGCACTTTGCCGCCATGAACAAGATGTCGGTCAATGCGGGCTACTTTGCACGCGTTGATATGAATATCCTGGAGCGTGAACGGCAGGCGGTGCGCGCAGTGATTGAAGGCAACCGGCTCGACCCCAAAACCCTCTATATCTTCGATGATGAGCCGTATTGGCTTCTTGCCCGGCGGCAAGCAGGGCCGGACGATCTGATTGAAGAGTTAGATGGAGTACGGGTACTTGCGCCAAAGTTCCGCGCAGCGCCCTAACTTGCCGCGAGCAGCTCTGGCATCCCGGCCTGCGCGCCGGTAGCATTGCGCCATGCCCACTAAAGCGATTGATGATTCCCTGCTGAGTTTTTTCAAGGCGCACGCGCCGTTTTCGCAAATGGATGAGGCTGCGCTTGCGCATCTGCTGGCCAAGGTAGAGATTGCGTATTTCGCAGACAAAGACATTCTCATCACGCCGCAGAAAACCGCACCCGATCACTGTTACATCATCAAGCAAGGCCGCGTGCGCGGGGTGCGACCCGAGTCGGACGACACCGTGTTTGAAGCCGGCGCGGGTGAATCGTTTCCCGTGGGCGCATTGCTCGCAGACCGGCCGGTGACCGCCGTGTACCGCGCGGTGGGCGATACCTTCGTATTTCGTCTGGCGCGTACAGACTTTGACGCGCTCACCCGCCTGAGCCCGCCGTTTCTGGACTATTGCAAACGCCGCATTGGCGCGCTGCTCGACCAAAGCCGCCGTGATTTGCAGGCCAGCTACGCGGCTGCAACAGCGGGCGAACAAAATATGCTCACACAGCTTGGCGTGCTGATCCGGCGGCTGCCTGTCACCTGCAGCGCAGACACGCCGCTGGCGCAGGTGTTTGCACGCATGCATGAGGCCGAGGTGGGTTCCATCGTAGTGACCGATGACGCGGCGCAGGTAAAAGGCATTCTCACGCGGCACGACGTGGTGGGCCGCGTGGTGCTGCCGCAGTTGCCGCTATCCACACCGGTTTCTCACGTGATGAGTGCGCCCGTGCTGTGCCTGGACGCTAGCCAAACTGCGGCAGAAGCGGCGCTGCTGATGGCCAAGCATGCGATTCGCCACGTGCCCGTCATGCGCAGCGGTGCGCTGGCGGGGCTCGTGTCCGAGCGCGATTTGTTTTCTCTGCAGCGCTTATCGCTGCGCGCCGCCGGCACCGCCATCCGCAAGGCAGACAATATTGAAGCGCTGGCCCGCGGCGCGGCAGATGTGCGCGCGCTGGCGCGCAACCTGGTCGCGCAAGGCGTGGGCGCGGCGCACATCACGCGGTTGATGACTGACTTGAACGACCAAATCGGCCAGCGCGCCATCAGCCTGGTCATGCTCAAGCACCAGTTGCCGGAATCGGAATACTGCTGGCTGGCGCTGGGCAGTGAAGGGCGGCAGGAGCAGACCATCGCCACCGATCAAGACAATGCGTTGCTGCTGACTGACGCGCAGGCGGGCGCAAAGCCCGAGTGGCTTTCCTTTGCGAAAGACGTGAACAACGCGCTGGATGCCTGCGGCTTTCCGCTGTGCAAAGGCAATGTCATGGCCAGCAACCCAGAGCTTTGCAAGACCATGAGCGAGTGGCAAGCCTGCTTTGCAGATTGGATCGACAGCGGTAGCCCAGAAGCTTTACTCGCTGCCAGCATCTACTTTGACTTTCGCGCGCTGGAAGGCAACGAGCAGCTCGCCGCAGACTTGGCGGATTTTGTGCACGCGCGCATACGCGAGAGGCCTAAGTTTTTGCACCAGATGGTAGGCAACAGCCTGCGCAACCAACCGCCAGTGACCGGGTTTATCAGTCTGCTCGATGAGCTGCTGCCAGGCGGGGACGATCACCGGATCGATCTCAAAATGCATGGCACTGTGCCGCTGGTGGATGGTGCGCGCATTCTGGCGCTTGCGCATGGTGTCACCGCCACCAACACGGCCGAGCGGTTTGCCGCGCTCAAAGACAAAGGCATCGATGCGGACGATCTTGCCTCGTGGTCTGAAGCGTTTCATTTTCTGCAGCTTATGCGGCTGCGCGCGCAGATCGAACGTGTGCCGGGCGACACGGGCAACCCGAACCAGGTTGATCCGCGGCGCCTCTCTGCGCTTGACCGGCGCATTCTCAAAGAATCGTTTCGCCAGGCGCGCAAGCTGCAGCAGCGGCTTGAACTTGATTACCCGCAGCGTTAAAAAATGTTCAGAACATGAACTGGATCAGCCGTTTTTTTGCCGCAGACAGCAGCCAGCAAAGCCGCTGGATCGTGCTGGACGTAGAAACCACCGGCATGGATACCGGCAGCGACAGCCTGCTTTCCATCGGCGCGGTGGCGCTGGTGGATGGCCGCATCAAGCCCGCTGACAGCCTTGAACTGCTGGTGCGGCCCAAAATCATCAGCAAGCGCGACAATATTTTGATCCACGGCATTGGCGAGGCCGCGCAGGCCAGCGCGCAAGAGCCGCGCGAGGCGTGCATCGCCTTTCTTGACTTTATCGGCCAGGCCCCGCTACTGGCCTTTCACGCTGCGTTTGACCGCGCGTTTCTTGCGCGCGCCGTTAAAACCTATCTCAACCAACCCTTCAGCAATCCGTGGCTCGACGTGGCGCACCTGGCCGCTGCAGTGCATCCCAAGATCAAAGCAAAAAGCTTGGACGAATGGCTTGCGTTTGCCGGCATCACCGCGCAAAGCCGCCACACCGCTGCTGGCGATGCGTTTACCACCGCGCTGCTGCTGCAGCAGCTTGTGCGCGCAAGCGGGCAGAGTGAATTTGAGGCGTTGGAAAAGCTTGCGCAGCAGGCGCGATGGCTGAGATAAGGCCACGCTACCGCGTCACGGTTTGGCATTGCAAGGAAACGTTTGGCCAGCA
>JBJOQV010000104.1:0-5069 GCA_046049785.1 Pseudomonadota bacterium | reverse complement strand
GCCGCCCGCCTTGAATGTGTATCTTCATTGCACGCTGCTTCCTGCCACCATGCTCATCACCGCCATACGTACCGCAATGCCAAAGGTCACCTGCGGCAGAATCACGCTTGCCTTTCCGTCTGCGACGGCAGAATCAATTTCCACGCCACGGTTCATCGGACCAGGGTGCATCACGATCGCATCAGGTTTAGCCACCGCCAACTTCTCCTGGGTCAGGCCGTAGTGCTTGAAGTATTCCTGCGCACTGGGCAGCAGCGCGCCGCGCATCCGCTCGTTCTGCAGGCGCAGCATGATGATGACATCGGCATCCTTCAGCCCCTCTTCCATCTTGGTGAAGACGCGCACGCCCATCTGCTCAAGCCCGCCGGGCAGCAAGGTTTGTGGGCCGATGGCACGCACCTCCGGCACGCCGAGCGTTGTAAGCGCATGGATGTCGCTGCGCGCCACACGGCTGTGCAAAATGTCGCCCACAATTGCGACAGTAAGATTAGTGAAATCTTTTTTGTAATGCCGGATGGTGTACATATCCAGCAAGCCTTGCGTCGGATGCGCGTGCCGGCCATCGCCCGCGTTGATCACATGCACGTGCGGCGCCACGTGCTGCGCAATCAGAAACGGTGCGCCGCTACTGGCATGGCGCACCACAAACATGTCGGCCTGCATCGCAGATAAATTGTCAATCGTATCCAGCAGGCTTTCGCCCTTGCTGGTGGATGAGGCATTGATGTTGAGGTTGATCACATCCGCACTCAAACGCTTGGCGGCAATTTCGAACGTGGTGCGGGTACGCGTGGAGTTTTCAAAAAACAAGTTGAACACACTCTTGCCACGCAGCAGAGGCACTTTTTTCACATCCTGGTTGCCGACGCTGACAAAGTTGGCGGCCGTGTCCAGAATCTGCGTGATCACGGCTTTCGGCAGGCCTTCGAGCGTGAGCAGATGCGTCAGCTCGCCATGTTTGTTCAATTGCGGATGTTTAGCGGGCACCGCGTTCCTCCAGGGCAAGTGCAAGCGCGCCATCAGTATTTTTTGACAGCACGATATTTTTGTCTTCCGGCAGTTCAAGCCGCGCCGCGCAGGCATCTGCAGCAATCGGCAGTTCACGGCCACCACGGTCAATCAACGCTGCCAGCATCACCCGCGCCGGGCGGCCGTAGTCGAACAACTCATTCATCGCCGCGCGGATGGTGCGGCCGGTATAAAGCACATCATCCACCAGCACAATCGTTTGGCCTTCCACACTCACTGGCATGGAGCTGGGCGTGACGCGCGGATGCAGGCCGATGCGGTTGAAGTCGTCGCGATAAAACGCAATGTTCAGCGACGCGAGCGGCGCGGCAATCTGCAAATCGCGGTGCAATTGCTCCGCGATCCAGAATCCGCCGGAATGGATGCCGACGAGCACGGCAGCAGCCGGGTCGATTTGCGCGGCAAGTTGCGTGCGTAGTTTGGTGTACAGCGCGTTGTAGTCAAGATTCATCGGTTGGCCAGGTATTGTTCAAGCAGCAGCGCGGCGGCATGATCGTCGCGCCCGCCCACGGCGGTGGAGCTATAGCGTTCATCCACCAGATGCACCGGTTTGGCAAAACGCTTGCCCAAATCTTTGGCAAAATTGCGCGCGGCGCGGGTCATTTCATGTTCCGCGCCGTCGGGCTGGGTGGGCAGACCGACGATGAATTCTTCCGGCGCCCACTCATCCACTACGCGCGCGAGTTTTTCGAGCAGCACTTTGCGGCCGGATGCAGCCACCACAGCCAGCGGCTGCGCGGTGCAGGTGATGGAGTTTCCAATGGCAATGCCGGTGCGCGCGAGGCCCAGGTCAAATGCCATGTAGGTGGTCATGCGTGGCCGGCTCCGGGCGCGATGCGGGTCGGATCAATGCCCAGCAAGCGCATCGCGCGGGCAAAACGTTCTTCATGCGGCGCATTGAAGATGATGTCTGCATCGGCCTTGACAGTAAGCCAGGCATTTTGCGCAATCTCCTGCTCCAACTGGCCCTCACCCCAGCCGGAATAGCCCAGTGTGATCAGCGTTTGAAGCGGGCCTTCGCCGCGTGACATCGCTTCCAATACGTCTTTGGACGTGGTGAGTGCAAGCGTTTCCTCCACTTGCAGCGATGAGCTGAACTTCTCACCGGGCGTGTGCAGCACAAAGCCGCGGTCTGTCTGCACCGGGCCACCGTAGTACACCGGTGCGCGGCCGATCAGTTCAATCTCCAGCTTTAGCTCAATCTTTTCAAACAAGCTGTTGACCGTCAGCTCGGTGGGCCGGTTGATCACCAGGCCCAGCGCACCTTTGTCAGTGTGTTCACACAAATAGATCACCGTGCCGGCAAAGTTTGGGTCTTGCATCGACGGCATGGAAATCAAAAAGTGGCCCACCAGATTCATGGCGATAAGTTTACCGCTGCAGGATCGTGCGGCCAGAAGCGCTTCGCGACTGTAGAGATTAAAAGCGGATTTCAGGTGCCTCTACGCAATATCCATGCGCATTTTGGGCCATTTTTGCCTGAAAACCCGCATGGATATTGCGTGCGACATTATGGGGTTGACCCTGATTGAATTACACGCCTTGCGGCGCACATGCTTTACATCCGCTTTGATGGAGTTTTGCCATGCTCACCGCACTGTTACTGCTGATCTGGCTTGCTGCCGGGGCCATCCTCGCATTCTGGACTCTGGCCGCCTGGGGTATCAGCGCGCTCGCAAAAGTGGACTGGACGTCGGCCACGGCGGCAGAGGCTGCGCTACGCGATACCGTAGGCAAGTGGCTCAGCGGCACGCCGCTGGAACCTTGGCAGCCGATGCTGGAGGAGTTTGCACGTTCTACGGTGCAATTTGCCGCCGGTGCCGGCGCGTGGCTGCCCACGCTCACCTGGACGGTATGGGGCATTGGCGTGGTGGTCATGCTGGTGCTGGCCATTCTCGCCAGCCTGATCGCGGCCTGGGTGGTGCGCACCTTCCGGCCGTCCAAACCCGCGCCGACCTAGAGGCCATTTACCGGTGCCGCTATGCTAGCTGCGCATTCCATTAGAAGGCGCAGCACAGATGACGCAGGCGCGACATGACATTGGCTTGATGTGGTTCAGGCGCGATCTGCGCATGCAGGACAACGCCGCGCTGTATCACGCGCTTAAGCAGTGCCGCCGCTTGTACTGCGCGTTTGTATTTGACACAGACATTCTGGCTGCGTTGCCGCACCAAGACCGCCGCGTGGTCTTTATCTGGGACAGCCTTGTGCAACTACACGCCGCGCTTACTGCGCACGGTGGCGGCTTGATCGTGCGGCACGGCAAAGCAGCTAATCTGGTGCCGGCACTGGCGCAAGAACTTCACGCGCAGGCGGTCTTTGCCAACCACGATTACGAGCCGGCCGCCGTAGCGCGCGACGCTGCCGTGCAAGCCACGCTCGCAAACGCGGGCCGCGTGCTGCACACCTTCAAGGATCAAGTCATATTCGAACGCGCAGAAGTGCTCACCGCGCAGGGCAAACCGTACGGCGTGTTTACGCCCTACAAGAACAACTGGCTTTCCAAGGTGAATGATTTCTACCTCAAGGCCTACCCGGTGCAGACCTATGCGCACGCACTCGTCAAGCCGCCGCCGCAAGACTGGCCGAGCCTGCAATCCATGGGGTTTGATGCGGATTTTCGTATGCCGGTCGCGGCCGGTGCTGACGGCGCGCAAGCGCTGTTAGCCGAGTTTTTGGCGCGGATGGATGGTTACCACGCGACGCGCGACTTTCCGGCGGTCAAAGGCCCTTCTTACCTTTCGGTGCATTTGCGCTTTGGCACCATCTCCATCCGCACCTTGGCGCGCGCGGCCTGGCAGCGCGTCATGGGTGGCGGCGCAAACGGCGTGCAAGGCGCGCAAACTTGGCTATCTGAGCTGATCTGGCGCGACTTTTACTTTCAAGTGCTGCATCACCATCCGCGCGTAGCCACGCAGGCCTTCAAGCCTGAGTATGACCAGATTGTGTGGGACAACGATCCGCAGCTTTTTGCTGCATGGTGCGAAGGCGCAACCGGCTACCCGCTGGTAGATGCTGCGATGATTCAGCTCAACACCACCGGCTATATGCACAACCGGCTACGGATGGTGACGGCGAGCTTTCTCACCAAAGACCTGGGCATTGACTGGCGCTGGGGTGAAAAATACTTTGCCGAGAAACTCAACGATTTTGACCTTTCCGCCAACAACGGCGGCTGGCAGTGGGCTGCGTCAAGCGGCTGCGATGCACAGCCCTACTTTCGCATCTTCAACCCGGTCAGTCAGAGCGAAAAGTTTGATGCGCAAGGCAAGTTCATCAAACGCTATCTGCCACAACTGGCCAAGTTTGATGCCAAGCAAATTCACGCGCCCTGGATGGTGGAACCGATGCTGCAGCGCGCCGCGGGCTGCGTGATCGGCACGGACTACCCCGCGCCGGTGGTGGACCATGCGGCTGCGCGCGCGCGGACGCTTGAGCGCTATGCCGTGGTTAAGCGCGCTGTGAGTGAGGAATAGCTGAATTTTCAAGTTTTTGAGAGATTTTGAAGTGCTCTACGCAATATCCATGCGGGTTCTGAGGCATTTTTGCCTCAAAACCCGCATGGATATTGCGTAGTGCTTTTTTGAGTATGCGTCATTGCGAGCGCAGCGAAGCAATCTGCGCGTTGGCGCTGCTGGCGCTCAACAAAAAGGCCCGCATGTGCGGGCCTTTTTACAAGAACAGCTTCGCTTACGCGCTCTGCGCAAGCTTATGGCCCAGGTAGCTGCGGATGTGGCCGAGCAACTCTTCGTCTTGATACGGCTTGCCCAGGAATTGGTTCACACCCAGCTCCATCGCCATATTGCGATGCTTGTCGGCCGTGCGGGACGTGATCATGATGATCGGCGTATTCGCATAGCGCGCATCGCCGCGCACGTTGCGCGTGAGGTCAAAGCCGTCCATGCGCGGCATTTCAATGTCTACCAGCATCACATCAGGCGTGACATCTTGCAGTTGCCGCAGCGCGTCCACACCGTCTTTGCACAGCACCACCTGGAAGCCTTCACGCGAAAGCAAGCGCTGCGTCACTTTACGCACGG
>JBJOQV010000103.1:0-2811 GCA_046049785.1 Pseudomonadota bacterium | reverse complement strand
AGACGCTCGCGCTCCGCCTCCGGCGCGCTCGACACCAACGTGAATTCGCTGCCTGACCCGCGAGCCAGCGCGATTTTGCCGTCCCCCTTGACGCGCAGCACCCCGCTCCGCGTCAACAGTGAAAGCCTCACCTGCGCACCTTCCAACTGTGCTGTACCCGCATAATCACCCAAGACCGGGCTGCCAGACAAGCGCGTTGTTGCATCCAACCAAACGGTCTCAATAGTACCTTGCAATGTTGTTGCGGAGGTTGCAATCAGACTGTCGCTGCTGCCAGACACACCGTTCCAGCGCAGTTCCACCCAGCCACCCGGCGCCAACGTGTTCAGCGGCGCGCCGATATTGCCAAGCAGATACGCGGGCATTTCGGTCATGCCATCGGTCAGCCGCCAGTTTTTCAGGTTACCGGTGAGCTGGCTGTCCGGGCGCTGGCCAAAACGCAAACGCGCATCGATTCGACCAAGCAGCAGCGCCGCCGGTTCCACCCGCCAGGACAATCTTTCTGGTAACAAAATATGTTCTGTCGCCGAACGCGCGATCCGCACCGCGCCAGAGCCGCGCCACAGCGTGCCGCGCACCTCTTCAACTGCCAGTACCCCGCGGGTGGCGGAGGCCAGCGGCGCCAGTACCCAGCGCGCCGGCAACATGGCCAGCACAATCGCTGCAGCAACCAAGAGCGCCAAGAGCACGCAGCCGCGGGCAAACCAGCTCATGCGCGTGAGGCCCCTTTATCTCTATTTCGCCAACGACAGCGTGCCGTCGACGATGCCTTCGCCGTTGCGCGTCAGATTTGCATCGCGCACCGTCAAGCCGTGGTTCTGGCGGGCCTGGCTGGCAAAGCGCATCAGGTTGGCGAACCCGGCACCTTTGACGGTGATGCGAAACGGCCCGTCGCCGGTAATGTCGGCCTTGACCCCGCTGCCGCTGGCAAGCTGCACCAGCGCATCGCGCGAAGCCACAGTGGTCGTGGGCCGCGCCGCCGCGGCGACGCGCGCGGCAAGCTGCTCCACCTCATGCTTTTGCACGGCCAACTGCGGAATCGCCTTGGTTTCCCGCGTAATGCCGGTAAACGCCGGCTCCACTATGCCCAAGAACAGCGCCGCGCCGAGCACAACGGCCACCGTCAGTGAGACAAGCTTTTTCTCACGCGGAGCCATCGCCGCAAAGCGGCCGGTAAGGTCTGAGAGCTTCATTTTGCTGCTCCCAGTGTCAAGATGGCCGAGCCGTCGATATTCCATGCCACCGCCAGCCCGGCCTCTTTGGCGGCGGATTCAAACGGCGCACGCAGCGCCGGTGTCATTTTGTCTTTGCCGAATTTGAGCGTGGCGCGTTCGCCGGCAAACTCCAGCGTGGCAATCGTGGCCGGCGGCAAGGTTTGCGCCGCGCGGTCGGCAGAATCCACCAGCCGCTCAAAGCTGGATGCGCCGCTGCCACCCGTGGTGAGCCTGCTTTTGAGTTGCGTGATCGGATCAGTGGTCATTGGCGTTGCCGGCATCGCCTTGGCGAAGGACTTGCTCATCGCGTCGCGCAGCGCCGCAGACTCATGCGCCAGCATGCGCCAATAGGCAAACATGCCGATCATCCAGGCCACCAGCGTCAAGCCGGCCAGCACCAGTGGCACGCGCCAGGTTTGCCACTGCGCCTTGGCCTGCGTGGGGTCTTCAAACTTCAGGCGCGCCGCCACCAGCGGCGGCACACCAAACTCATTGCCCCAGCCCGCGGGCAGCAGCTCCGGCTCAATGCCATCGCCATACACACGGCCGGCGTTGCCCGCCCGGTCAGCGGCGCTGGGCAGCACTGCGGTGGGCACCACCGCGCACTCGTCGCCAATCCATAGGCAAGACGTATCGCCCTCCACCCATGCGCAGGGCAGCGCGCGCGGATTCACCGCCGCCGTCATCGGCGCCAATGCCACGTTGGCCGCGCCTAGCGTGCGCATCAAGCCGCGCACTTCGGCCAGGATGGTGCGGTCAGTAAACGCCACTTCCAGCGCCTCGCCCACGCGCTCGCCGGTGGAAATGGCCACTTCGCGCGGGTCGGACAGCAGCCGGTCTTCCAGCGCCAGCGGCACCGCCTGCTTAAGCTTGTCTTTTGCCAGCCGCGGCACATTCACCTTGGTGATGCGCGCATCCAGCGGATGCAGCAGTACCTGCCCGCGCTTGGCGCTGCGCAGCGCCTCTGCAAAGGTTGCGCGCGAGGGCAACGCCGTGCCGCTGACCAGGCGCACCGGCGTGGCAGCCGCCAGGCCGTCGGCAGGCCACAGGCTCTTGGGCGGAAGCAAAATGGAATCCGTCATGTGCTCATTTAACCATTTACCCGTGGGCGGGGCGGTTGCAAAGTTGCGTGGTGTAACACTTTCAGATATCCCTCACCCACACGACCTCCAACTGCCGATCATTGCGCCAGATCAGCGTCTGTCGCGCAATATCAACGCGGCTTAATTGAATTCTGCCGGTAGCCAAAAAGTAGTTTGTGCGCACATCGATCAGGCTTTCGAGATCTTTATCTTGGGGCGTGGCTTGTGGTGAAGCGGCTGCTGTGTCGATGGCACTGCCAATGACAGCAAACTGGACCCTGATGAGATCCGTCTTGTCCTTAAACCTGCCGATGGTTCGACGTTTTGAGACAATCGCCTGCGCTAGCCCGCCAGCAAATATAGGATGTGCGCTTGCAATAACCGGCGCATCCGCGGTGTTGAAGTTGATGGGACTGGTCCGGTCTTTGTTGGTATTTTCCTTCGGATATACCGTCGTGAAGGGGGCGATAAGGTCAAGGGTGGCGTCAGAGACGCCTTGCATGCCTTGTAAGTCC
>JBJOQV010000102.1:0-3374 GCA_046049785.1 Pseudomonadota bacterium | reverse complement strand
TCTTTGTTCCGTAGCCCTAGTGAGAACGCACCTGGAGCTAGGTGAGTTAGAGCACGCCAATCGGCTTTGCCTGGCCCTGCAACCCTCTTTGCCAGCATGCTCCGCGTGGGCACAAGTGCAGGCGAACATTTTTCTTGGTCGCGTATTTTTGCGAAGAGAGGCTTTTCTTTTGGCCAGAGATGGCCTAGATCGGGCTTTTGAGGTGATGAAGTGGGGTGGAATCGCGATCAGCCGAGTCCCTATTTGGTTTGTAGAACGGGTCCAATGCCACATCGCACTAAGAGAGTTCGACCAGGCCGTCGCGCTTTCGGAGCAGTATTCGTCTATCTTCTCTGGCGATGAAGCATTGTATGGAAAAGCACTCGCAGAGATGGGACGCGCATTTCAGTATGAAAGCCAAGCAGATCCACGTGTCTACTCCGCGCTGGAACGTGGCTTTGGTTACTCGCAGCGGCTTGGCTTTAAGGTTTTTTTCCGCTCGCTACCCAAACATGCATCGATGCTCTGCGGCATGGCTCTCGAGCGAAAAGTCGCGGTGCCATTCGTGCGCGATGTAGTGAGAATGCGCAATCTGCCGGCGCCCGAGAATGCATCGGAACAATGGCCTTGGAAGGTTTGGATTCAGATGCTCGGCGGTTTTCAAATTTATCTGGATGGGTCGCCCTTGCAGCTTTCCGGCAAGGTGGCGGCTAAGCCACTTGAATTGATCAAACTCTTAGCCAGCACGCGAAAAATGAGCCTGCCGCAAGACGCCATCTGCGCCGCACTGTGGGCGGATACTTGCTTGAACGACCTTAGTGCCGCCCGAAAGAACCTGGAAAGTACAGTAAGCCGCGCCCGCAAGCTGATTGGCGAAGATATCATCAAAGTGGCGGAGGGCCGCGTCTTTCTTGACCACGAGGTCACCGGCAGTGACGTGCAGTCTCTTGCCTACGTCTGTAGCAGGCTGACTGCGTTGCCCCGTACCGTCACCCCAAATCTGGACCTGAGTTTCCACGTCAATCGCCTGCAGGAAGCGCATAAGGGCGAGTTTCTGCCTGGGGAAGATGCCTCACCCTGGATTGAGGCGGCGCGCCAGCAAGTGCGCACCGCATTCGTGCAGGCTGTATCTAGCCTTTCGGCAGTACTCAGTCTGGGGCAGAGAAATGCCGAAGCGATTAACCTGCTTGAGCAAGCCGTCGGCCGCGAACCATTGGCGGAAGAGCTGTATGGGCAATTGATGAAAGCCTATATGGCCGAAGGTCGGCGTGCGGAGGCGCTACATGCTTATCGCCGTTGCAAGCAGTTTTTGTCCATCATTTTGGGCGTTGATCCTTCGAAAAAAACCGAGCAAGTGAAAGCCGATTTACTTCTTTGATTTCAAGTGAGCAGTCAACCGAAGGGAGCAACTATGTCTGTACGTATTTCAAGTTTTGTGTACATATCGTTTGTATTCGCAGTTTCTGCATTTGCGGGACAGCCATTGGCCGCCACCGTGAACTTTGCAGGTGACACCGGAACTGCGGCCGCTGCTGTAGCCATGAATGGAAGTACGACACACATCGGCGACTCCGGGCAAGCACGAGCGATCCTCGTCTCCGCCCCAGGCAAACCTCCCATCGACTACAAGCCTCAGGTATTTCAACGCGAGTTTTCCAAGCTGCAGGGGCAAAACCTGCGGGCGAGCAAAAACGCGCAGATCCTGAAGCGCATCGCGGCAATGTATGTGGCGGCTCAAAAATTCGCGGAGCAGAACAACCGCAAGTTGATGGTGGACGTGCTCACCGTAGAGGCCATTGGCGGTGCCAAAGGCTTTGCGCGATCCAAACGCTACGCGACCCAAATCTTTGAGGCGCTAAAAGCCGGCGGTGTGCAAAACCTGCAGCTTGATCCGCCGCCGCGCGATCCGATTCCGCTGCCGCCGGAACTGACGGGGGAACAGCCAAAGGGCAGAACCTGATTTTCGGGCAGCTCTAAAGCAGTGCTACGCAATATCCATGGGCATTTCCAGCCATTTTTTCCTGAAAACCCGCATGGATATTGCGTACTCGCCTTTCAAACCACCTCTCAGCGCCCCGTTAGAGCACCGATTTAAAGCAATTTGACAATCTGTGGGTCATCTGTGGGTGACCCCTACTTAGGATGCTTCCTGAAGGCAGACGCGGTGTCTGCGGTATTTCGGGAGAGCATTCATGAACACTCTGCAAAAACTTGGCGCGCTGTTCTTTGAAGAGCAGTACTGCGTTCCCACGCGCGCCGGTAATAACTTAGCAACTCTCGCCGCTGCGGCCCCCGCCGGCGCAACGTCTTTTGCGGCCGGCTCGCTGGTGGAGGTGCTGGAGCGCATGTGCGAGCGGCGGGTCAAGGACGCGCTGGACGATCCGGGCCAGAGCGTGGTCACTTCGCAGGTGGCGCTGGTACACCGCGCGCCTGCCCTGCCCGGCGCGCAGCTGTTTGTTCGCGCCTGGGTACAGCGCGTGGGTTGGGACGTGGTGAGTTTTGAGCTGGAGGTGCGCGACCGCTTCAAGCTGGTGTGCGAAGGCACGCTCACGCTGGCGCTGCAGCGCGTGGCGGCCGTAGTGGCAATTTCGCGCGCGCCGCTGCCGCCGCCGGCGCGCCAGGCCAGCCCACGCCACGCGCCGCTGTTTGGCCTGTTCAGCCCGGCCATGGCCGGCCGCGCGTTGCCCGCGCTGCTCTGGGGCATGGCCAGCGTGCTGCTGGTGGCGGTGACGCTGTTTGCACTGGCGCCCAACCTTGAGCGCCGCGCGCAAGATGCTGCGCAGGTGCAGCGCGAGCGCGCCAACGCCGCAGCGATTGTGGATTCCAGCGTTGCTCCTGCGCTGGCGCATCCGCTGCGCGCACCGGCCAAGGCAAAAGACACGCGCAACGAGCAGGTTGCGCATGGAGGCTGAGATGAACGCCTTCAAGGCAGTGATGGCCGCTGCCGTTGCCGCAAGTACGGCGCACGTGCCGCCGGCACGGGCAAACCAGCGGCCGGATCCGATGTACACCATGGCCATGGCGCACTACGCGGCCGGGCGCTATGGCCAAGCCGCTACGGCGCTGCGCGAGTCTGCCTCGCTGGGCAACCCGGCGGCGGCGGAGACCCTGGGCTTCATGCTGTATTTCGGTGACCAGATGTATGCCGGCAGCGTGCCTACCAATCGCCAGCAGGGCCTGCGCTGGCTGCTGGTGGCGGCGCAGGGCGGGCGCGAGCGCGCGCAGCAGTTTGTGCAGCAGCCCGAGGTGCGCACCGCAATGCGCGGCGCTACGGCTGGTTTCCAGTGACCACGGCGGACATAGATGGAGCAAGCATTGATGCTGCCGGCTGAATATTGGCTTGCTGCGTTTGCACAGCGCTTGACGCCGAACTTGCACTTGCTGGCAACCAGGTT
>JBJOQV010000101.1:0-3668 GCA_046049785.1 Pseudomonadota bacterium | reverse complement strand
CTGCACAAAATTCTGGACATCAACGCGCAAGCGGTGGCGCTGTACTTGAAAGAGCAGATCAAGGCCGGCGCGCAGGCCGTCATGCTGTTTGATAGTTGGGGCGGCGTGCTGGCCGACGGTGCGTTTCAAAAATTCAGCCTGGCCTATTCCAAGCGCGTGATGGATGCGCTCAATAGTGACCCGACCACCCTGGCCACTCCCAAGATTGTGTTCACCAAGGGCGGCGGGCCGTGGATTGAAGAAGTGGCCGCCATCGGCGCGGACTGCGTGGGCTGCGACTGGACGGTGAACCTGGGCCAGGCGCGGGCGCGCGTGCAAGACCGCGTAGCGCTGCAAGGCAACATCGACCCGATGGTGCTGATGGCCGATGCGCCGCAGATCGAGGCAGAAGTTGCGCGCGTGCTGGAAAGTTTTGGCCCGCCGGGCAAGCAGTCGGGCCACGTATTCAACCTGGGGCACGGCATCAGCCAGTTCACCCCACCAGAAAACGTCAAGGTGCTGGTAGACGCGGTGCATGCCTACAGCCGGAAGATGCGCGCCCGTGGCTGATGCGGGGCTGGTTGCTGTGGTGGCCGGCGCCACCGGCCTGACCGGCCGCGCGCTGGTGGCGCAATTGCGTGTAGATCCACGCTACGCCAAGATCATTGCGCTCACGCGCAAAGCGGGCAGCGTGGCCACAGACGCTCGTGTAGAAGAGTGCGTGGTGGACTTTGATGCGCTCGCCACGTCGCGCACGTTGCCGGCTAGCCCGGTGGATCACGCGTTTTGCTGCTTGGGCACCACTATCAAGGTTGCCGGTTCGCAGGCAGCGTTTCGCAAAGTGGATTTGGACGCAGTGCTTGCGTTTGCGCGCGCGGCCAAAGGCAGCGGCGCACGGCATTTGAGTGTGATCAGCGCGCTGGGCGCAAGCGCAAACTCCGGCGTGTTTTACAACCGTGTCAAAGGTGAGATGGAGCAAGCTGTCGCGCAGCTTGGTTTTGTGAGTGTGCACTTGCTGCAGCCTTCGCTATTGCTGGGTGAGCGGTCTGAGCTACGTGCTGGCGAGCGCGCGGGGATCCTGGCGGCGAATGTGATCGCCCCGCTGTTACTCGGCCCGGCGCGCAAGTACCGGCCGATTCATGTGGACGTAGTCGCGCGCGCCATGCGGGTGGGCGCGGCGCAAAGCCAGCCAGGCTTGCGGGTCTCGGAGTCGGACCAAATTGCCGTGCTTGGCGCGGCCTAGCGGCAAACTTTCTTTGCCTGCCGCGCTTGACTTATGCACATTTTTTGGCTCCCCCAGTATCCATGCGGGTTTTGGGAAACTAGCGCAGGCAGCGCTTGAAGATACGTAGCAAGTGATTGATTATTAAGGGTTATTTTTCTGACTGCTTTCAGGGCACTGACAAAAACCCGTTGCAAAAGAACGACTTAACGCATTTGTCACATAGTTGCCCACAAAGATGTCCACAGGTTTTGTGGACTAGTCGAAAAGCGCTTTTGGCAAAGTGCGTTAGACCACAAACTTAAAGTAGTTTCTATGGCGTGAAACATGCAAAGCCCGATCAACACCGCCATAGCCGTCAATCTGCCTGGTGCAGACAGTTTTGATTTTCATGCCCAAGTAGCGCTCGCGCCCGGCCAACTTGCCGTCGTGCCCTGGGGCAACGGCAAACGCATCGGTGTGGTGCTGCAGGCGCACACCGCGCCGCAGATAGACCAAGCGCGCATCAAACCGATTGTGGGCGCAGTCGCTGATTGGCCTGCCCTGCCCGCACCCGTGCTGGCGCTGGCGCGCTTTGCGGCGGACTATTACCAGCGCGGCCTGGGCGAGGTGCTGCTCTCTGCCATTCCCGAACCGCTCACCCGCGCAGCGGACTACGCCATCGAACATGGTCTAGCCCGCTTTGCCAAGCTTAAACGCGTCAAGCGCGCACAAAGCCAAAGCACCCGCACAGGCGCCGGTGATGCGCTGACGCTCAACGCGGAGCAGGCGCAGGTGCTCGCACGCATCAGCGCCGCCACAACGTACGCGCCGCATCTGCTGTTTGGCGTGACCGGCAGCGGCAAGACCGAGGTGTATCTGCACGCGGTGGCGCAAACCCTGGCGCGCGGCAAGACCGTGCTGCTGCTGGTGCCGGAGATCGCGCTGACCGAAGGTCTGTGGGCGCAGGTATTCGCGCGCTTTCCCGATGTGCCGGTGGCACTAATGACCAGCGCCCTATCTGACGGCGAACGCGCCATTGGCTGGCTGGACGCGCTCAAGGGCGAAGCCAAGATTGTCATCGGCACGCGCTCTGCCGTGTTTGCGCCGCTGGCGAACGTGGGCATGATCATCGTCGATGAAGAGCACGATGCCAGCTACAAGCAAAGCGAAGGCGCGCGCTGGCACGGCCGCGATTTGGCGGTGATGCGCGCGCGGCTGGAAGACTGCCCCATCGTGCTGGGCAGCGCCACACCGAGCCTGGAAAGTTGGGCCAACGCGCAGGCCGGCCGCTACACCTTACTGCGCCTCGCGCAGCGCGCCAACACCGCGGCACGGCTGCCGCGCATTGAACTGGTGGAAACCGCCAAGGCCGCGAACGCGGCAGGTGTATCCGAGCGCTTGTTTGCCGCGCTGCAAACGCGCCTTGCCGCGGGTGAACAAAGCCTTGTGTTTCTCAACCGCCGCGGTTACGCGCCGGTGCTGGCCTGCGATGCCTGCGACTGGATGGCCGATTGCGACAACTGCTCCGCTCACTTTGCGCTGCACCGCGCGCGCAGCAAGAGTGGCTATCAACTCATCTGCCATCATTGCAGCGCGCACCGCGCCGTGCCCCAGCGCTGCCCGCAATGCGGCAACGCAGACCTGTTGCCCAAGGGCCGCGGCACGCAAAAACTGGAAGACACTCTCGCGCAAGCACTCCCGCAAGCCCGCATCGTGCGCATGGATGCAGACACCACGCGCCGGCGCGGCGCGGGCGCGCAAATGCTGCAAGACATGGATGCCGGCAGCACAGACATCCTCGTTGGCACACAAATGACCGCTAAGGGTCACGACTTTGCGCGCTTGACGCTCGTGGGCGTGCTGGGCGCCGATCAATCCCTGGGCAGCCCCGACTTTCGCTCTGAAGAGCGGCTGTTCGCCCTGCTCATGCAAGTGGCGGGCCGCGCCGGCCGCGCCGACAAGCCCGGCGAAGTGCTGATTGAAACCAAGCGGCCGCGCCACATGCTGTTTGCCGCGCTCAAGCAGCAAGACTACGAAGCTGTGGCCACGCGCCTGCTGCAAGAGCGAGAGGATCTCGGCCTGCCGCCATTTGTCAGCTTCGCCCTGATGCGCGCCAGTGCCAAGAGCGATGCCATCGCGCAAAGTTTTTTGCAAGATGCGCGTGATCTCGCACAAGCCCCTGCTCCCGCATTAGCGGGAGAGGGTTGGGGGATTAGCAGGGGTTTCGAGCCGCCCGCGGCGAGCCTGCAAGCCAGCGCGCGCACTGCAAGTGAGGGCTCCGCCTCAAGTCACACTGCATCTGAAAACATCTCGCCGAGCGTTCCGCACAACATCAAGCTCTACCACCCCATGCCCCAAGCTGTCCCACGCGTGGCAGGCCAAAGCCGCTGGCAATTGCTGGCCGAAGCACCCAGCCGCGCGCAGATGCAAACGTTTTTGAAAGGCTGGCTCGGCAAAGTCAATGCCCTCAAGAGCAGCAACGTGC
>JBJOQV010000100.1:0-2748 GCA_046049785.1 Pseudomonadota bacterium | reverse complement strand
GCATTTTTTTCTTGTGCGCGAGCTGGCTGATGAAGGTGATCGAACTTCTGGTCAGGTTTTTGCCAAAGCTTGCAAACTGCGGCCGGTAGTGCACCGGCTGCGGCGTGGGAATTGATGCGTTTGGGTCGCCCATCGCTGCTGCGGCAATTCTGCCGCCCTTCAGAATCAAGGATGGCTTCACGCCAAAGAACGCCGGCTTCCAGATCACCAGATCGGCGAACTTGCCGACTTCGATCGAGCCGACTTCATGCGCAATGCCGTGCGTGATGGCGGGGTTGATGGTGTATTTGGCGATGTAGCGCTTGATGCGAAAGTTGTCGTGTTCGCTCGGGTCAAACGCCAGCGGCCCGCGCTGCGCCTTCATTTTGTGCGCCGTCTGCCAGGTGCGCAGGATTACCTCGCCCACGCGGCCCATGGCTTGACTGTCACTGCTCATCATGGAGATGGCGCCTAGGTCATGCAGAATGTCCTCAGCCGCAATCGTTTCGCGGCGGATGCGGCTTTCTGCAAAAGCAATATCTTCTGCAATGCCGGCGTCCAGATGGTGGCACACCATCAGCATGTCCAAATGTTCATCCAGCGTGTTGACCGTGTACGGCCGTGTCGGGTTGGTGCTGGAAGGCAGCACATTGCTCTCGCCCACCACGGTCATGATGTCTGGCGCGTGGCCGCCGCCCGCGCCTTCGGTGTGAAAGCTGTGGATCGTGCGGCCTTTGAAAGCGGCAATCGTTGCCTCGACAAAGCCGCTTTCGTTCAGCGTGTCGGTGTGGATGGCAACTTGCGTATCGGTCTTCTCGGCCACGCTCAGGCAGCAGTCAATCGCCGCGGGCGTGGTGCCCCAATCTTCATGCAGCTTTAGGCCAATCGCACCGGCGGCGATCTGCTCGGTGAGCGCATCCGGCAAGCTGGCGTTACCCTTGCCCATAAAACCCAGGTTCATCGGAAACGCCTCGGCCGCTTGCAGCATGCGCTCGATGTGCCATGGCCCCGGCGTGCAGGTGGTGGCAAACGTGCCGGTGGCCGGGCCGGTGCCGCCGCCAAACATGGTGGTCACGCCGCTCATCAGCGCTTCTTCGATCTGCTGCGGGCAGATAAAGTGAATGTGCGTGTCAATGCCGCCAGCGGTGACAATCATGCCTTCGCCCGCGATGATCTCCGTGCCGGGGCCGATCACCATCGTCACGCCCGGCTGAATGTCCGGGTTGCCGGCCTTGCCAATGGCGGCGATGCGGCCACCCTTCAAGCCGATGTCTGCTTTGACAATGCCGGTGACGGCATCGATGATCAGCGCGTTGGTGATCACGGTATCCATCGCGTCTTTGCTCGTCCGCTGGCTCTGCCCCATGCCGTCGCGGATCACTTTGCCGCCGCCAAACTTTACCTCTTCGCCGTAGGTGGTGAAGTCTTGTTCTACCAGCGCGATCAGGTTGGTGTCGGCCAGCCGCACGCGGTCGCCCGTGGTCGGGCCAAACATTTCTGCATAAGCTTGCCGTGAGATGGTTGCTGTGGGAGTTGCCATCGCTTAGCCTTTCTTTCCGGCAGTTTTTCTTGCAGATTTTTTCGCTGCCTTTTGTACTGCTGCCTTTTGCACTGTCTTGGCAGGCTTTTTAACGGCTGTACGCAATACTGATGCGCCTTTTGGAGCGCTTTTGCCTGAAGAAGCGCTCTGTGATTGCGTCTTTGTTTTTGATATCGCGGCTTTTTTATCCAGCAGCCCCATCACATCGCCGTTAAAGCCGTACACCACGCGCGCGCCCGCCAGCGCCACCAGCTCCACGCTGCGCGATTGGCCCGGTTCAAATCGCACGGCGGTACCGGCGGCGATGTTGAGCCGATGCCCACGCGCCGCCGCGCGGTCAAACTGCAGCGCGGCGTTGGTCTCTGCAAAGTGATAGTGCGAACCGACCTGGATCGGCCGGTCGCCGGCATTAGTGACTTTGAGTTTGAGCGTGGCGCGGCCCACATTCAGCGCGATCTCGCCAGGCGCTACAAGCAGTTCTCCGGGAATCATGTGCGCCTCATTTGATTGGGTTATGCACGGTGACGAGCTTGGTGCCGTCGGGAAAGGTGGCTTCCACCTGAATGTCCGGGATCATTTCCGCCACGCCATCCATCACGTCAGCGCGCGCAAGCACGGTGGCTCCTTGCGCCATGAGCTGCGCCACGGTCTTGCCGTCGCGCGCGCCTTCCATCACGGCTGCGGTAATCAGCGCCACCGCTTCGGGGTAGTTGAGCTTCAGCCCGCGCGCCTTGCGGCGCTCTGCCAGCAGCGCGGCGGTGAAGATGAGCAGCTTGTCTTTTTCTCTTGGTGTGAGTTCCATTGTTTTTCGCTCAAGGTAATACTACCGAACCCCGTTCGCGCGCCGCCTGTAAAAACGCATTCGCAACGCCGTGCAGCAACGAGGCGGCTCGCAATTGGGCTTCGACAGGCTCAGCCCGAACGGGTAATTGTGTGTTCTCATGTATTCCAAATACGCGGCAAATGAGCCGGCGCACCCAACAACATCGGCCGCGCCGCAAGCCAGCATTGGCGCAGCGAGTGCATCAGTTGCTCTGGCTCAGACGCAATGCCGCGCGCGAGCAGCAGATTGTCCTGCGGGCAGGTGAGTGCAAGCGTGGGGTTTGCTTTGCGCAGCGCATCAAGCTTTTCTTCACATACTTTCGCTCCGCACACCCAGAACACGCCGCAGCAGTGGTGCGTGCCCAGCGCTGCCATGCCGCGCAGCGTACTGGCTTGCATCAGGCTTT
>JBJOQV010000099.1:0-6062 GCA_046049785.1 Pseudomonadota bacterium | reverse complement strand
GGAGGCCACCCGAATCGGCGCGATCGACTTTCTGGAAAAACCCATCACCCTGCAAAAGTTGCTGCGCTCGGTGCAGGCAGGGTTGAATCGCGGTCGCATGCCGCCGCGCCCGGTCATGAATTTTGCGCCGCCGCCGTTTGCACCCGCCGGCGCCGCGCCAGTGGTGCCGAGTTTTTCGCAAATGGCATTGGTGAGCGAAGCGCCGGCCGTGGCCGCGCCGCCGCCCGGCATTGATGTGCCGCTGGACCAGCCGCTGCGCGAAGCGCGCGACGCATTTGAGCGCGTGTACTTCGAGCATCATCTCGCGCGCGAGGGCTGGAGCATGACGCGCGTGGCGGAAAAAACCGGTCTAGAGCGTACGCATCTGTACCGCAAGCTCAAGCAGCTGGGTATCGAACTGGCCCGCAAGGACAAAAACCGCGAGCCGACCTGAGCGCGATGACAAAATGACTGTGCGCTGCGCGCACATGACAAAATGATTCAGATCGTATTGCCGCTCAATTCATTTTGTCATGCCAGGCGCAGCCAGCGTTATTTTGTCATCCGAGCCGCTCAACTACTGCATAAAACTTCATGCGAATTCTGATTGTTGGCGCGGGCCGGGTCGGCGAGTCTGTGGCCGAAGCCCTGGTCTCAGAAGAAAACGACATCACTGTCATCGACACCGATCCTGCGCGCATTGCCGAGCTGCAGGCGCGGCTTGATCTGCGGGGCGTAGTCGGCTCCGGCAGCCACCCCACGGTGCTGCGCGACGCCGGTGCGCAAGACGCTGAGCTGCTGATTGCCTGCGCCACCAGCGACGAAGTGAATTTGGTGGTCAGCCGCCTGGCGCGCGACATGTTCAATATTCCCACCCGCATCGTGCGCGTGCGCTCCACCGAGTTTCAGGAGCATCCCGAAGTTACGCAAGACGCGTTTGCCGCAGACGTGGTGATCTGCCCCGAGCAGAGCGTGACCGATACGATCCTCAAGCTGGTGGAGTTTCCCGAGGCGTTGCAGGTGCTGGAGTTTGCCGACGGCAAGGCCAGCCTGATTGCCGTGCGCGCGGTGGAAGATGGGCCGCTGGTGCGCCATTCCATCAGCGAACTCAAGACCCATTTGCCCAAAGACGTGGAGACGCGCATTGTCGCCATTTACCGGCGCGACCGCGTGCTGGTGCCGGATGGCGAGACGCGCATTGAGCCGGGCGACGAGGTGTTCTTTCTCGCCGATAGCGAGCATATCCGCGTGGTGATGCGCGAGATGCGCAAGATGGACAAGCCGGTCAAGCGGGTGATGATCGCCGGCGGCGGCAACATCGGCCTGCGCCTGGCGCGCGAGTTGGGGCCTAAAGTGAATCTGCGCCTGATCGAGCCGCGCAAGGCGCGCGCTGAGTATCTGGCCAGTGAGTTACCTTCCAGCACGCTGGTGCTCAATGGCGATGCGACCGATGAAGACCTGCTGGTCGATGAAGCTGTGGCCGATATGGATTTGTTCATCGCCGTCACCAACGATGACGAGAACAACATCATGGCCGCGCTGCTGGCCAAGCGGCTGGGCGCGCGGCGCGTCGTGGCGCTGATCAACCGCAAGGCCTATGCGGACATGATGCAGGGCAGCCGCATTGATATTGCGATTGCGCCTTCGCAGGCCACCATCAGCGATCTGCTCACGCACGTGCGCCGCGGCGATGTGGCGCAGGTGCACTCACTGCGGCGCGGCGCGGCCGAGGCGCTGGAGGCAATTGCGCATGGCGATGTGAAAAGCTCCAAGGTCGTGGGCCGGCGCGTGCAAGAGATTGATCTGCCCAAGGGCGCCACCATTGGCGCGATCGTGCGCGAGGTGGATGCCGGCGGCGGCCGCACCGAAAGCCGCGTGATCATCGCGCATCACGACACGCTGATCGAATCAGAAGACCATGTGATTGTGTTTGTGGCCAACAAGCGGCAGATCCAGAAGGTGGAAAAACTGTTTCAGGTCGGTGTGGGGTTTTTTTGAGCTGTGTTTTGAAGCACGTGCGAGCACATTACGTAATATCCATGCGGGTTTTGGGCCATTTTTGGCCCAAAACCCGCATGGATATTGCGTACCCCTTGTTTGAATTGATGCGTTAAGCACGATGGGCCACCTGCTTCCCGTCATCAATGTGCTGGGCTTTGTGGTGCTGCTGTTTGCCTTCACCATGCTGGTGCCCTGGGGCGTGGCGCTTGTGAATGGCGACGCCGCGCTGCCGATCTACAACGAATCGCTGTTTTTCACGCTGATCTGCGGCGCGCTGCTGTGGGCGCTCACGCGTAAACACAAGCGCGAGCTGCAGCCGCGCGATGGCTTTCTGCTCGTGTCGCTCGTGTGGGCCACCTTGCCGGCATTCGCCGCCGTGCCGCTGCTGCTGTATTTCCGCCAGGCGGGCGTGCCGATCTCCTTCACCGACGCGTATTTCGAGGCGATGAGCGGCCTAACCACCACCGGTGCCACCGTGCTCACCGGGCTGGAAAAATTACCGCACTCGATCAACATCTGGCGCTGCTGGCTGGTGTGGCTGGGCGGCATGGGCATCATTGTGATGGCGGTGGCGATCTTGCCGCTGCTGGGCGTGGGCGGCATGCAGATCTACAAGGCCGAAACGCCGGGGCCGATGAAAGACGCCAAGCTCACCCCGCGCATTACAGAAACCGCCAAAGGGCTGTACGCGGTGTACGTGGGCGTATCGGTGGCCTGCTGGTTGTCGTACCGCGCCGCCGGCATGAGCTGGTTTGATGCGTTTTGCCATATGTGCGCCACCATGGGACTGGGCGGCTTTTCCACCTACGACGCAAGCTTTGGCCAGTTCAACTCGCCAGCCATCGAGGCCGTGGCGATCGTGTTCATGACGCTGGCGGGTTTCAACTTTGCCATGCACTTTCTTGCCTGGCGGCAGCGCTCGATCCGGCCGTATTTTTTCTGCCCGGAGGCGCGTTGGTACCTGCTGGCGCTGTATTCGGGCGTTGCCATCATCGCGGCGTTTTTATACCTGCGCGGCGTGTACCCTAGTTTTTTGGAGAACCTGCGCCACGCCGCATTCAACGTAGTATCCATAGCCACCACCACCGGTTTTGCCAGCGTGGACTATGCGCAGTGGCCGATCTTTGCGCCGGTGCTGATGCTGCTGATGTGCTGCTTTGTGACCTGCGCAGGCTCCACCGGCGGCGGCATCAAAATGCTGCGCGCAGTGATTTTGTTCAAGCAGAGCAAGCGCGAGGTCACGCGCATTTTGCATCCGCGCATCGTCAACCCGGTGAAGATCGCGGGCGATGTGGTGGAAAACAAGGTTGTGCTTGCGGTGCTGGCCTTCATGCTGCTGTACGGCGGAATTGTCATTTTCATGACGCTGCTGATGCTCTTCACCGGGCTGGATGCCGTGACTGCATTCACCGCCATCATCGCCAGCATCAACAACACCGGTCCCGGCTTGGGCGAGGTTGGGCCGGCAAGCAACTTTCAGTCACTTTCTGACTTTCAGACCTGGGTGTGCACTGTATGCATGCTGCTCGGGCGGCTTGAGCTGTTTTCGGTTCTGGTCATTCTCACGCCTACATTTTGGCGCAAGTAGCCGCTCACATTTTGCCTTTCACCGCGTGCTGGCACGCTTTGTGGTTGCATTGTTACCACGGTGCGGGTTGAACCTGACCACCTTGGCCCCACCTGAAGCGTTAAGGAGTTACCGGCGTTTTTTTGCGAACCACCTGCCGGTGAATTGGAGCCAAGTCCATGCAAACAATCTACAACAGCGACAACTACTGCGTTGTGGTGTTCCCAGACGCGCCCAACGGCGCGGGCTTTGAAATTATGGACAAGCAGCTCAAGCGCGAGATTTATATCGGCGGCGAAGTCGCGCAAGCATTTCAGTCCAAGGTGCGCGAGTTGATGGAGTCCGAGCCCGATCAGGAAGACGTTGACGCGTTCCTGACGCAGTTTGACGGCCTGATGCACCACTCCGTGATTCTGCATTAGGGCGTGTAATACATAGCGACATAAGTTAAGTTCCCTCCCCTTCAAGGGGAGGGTTAGGGTGGGGATGGGTTTTGATCCAAAGACCTGGTGGCAACACCCATCCCCCTCCCGACCTCCCCCTTGAAGGGGGAGGAGTCTAAGAGGCGAGTACTTGTATCGCTAGATATAGCCGCTCTAAACCGACTGCTTGGCGTGCGTATCGCGCGCCATCAGCAGGCACACAAAACTGATCAGCACCCACACGTACAGCACCGCAAACGCGGCTTTGTAACCGGCCAGCGGATACACCTTGACACCGGCGGCATTGATCATCGGCACGTAGCGGTCAAGCACCGCGCCCATCAGCGGCTGCTGCATCAGCGGGCCAAGCATCACACCGGCGTTCATCACGCCGGTGACGGTGCCGGCCAGCGCCGGCGGCACGGACTCTTTGGCCCAGGCAAACATTAGCACCATGCTGCCGGCGCCAAACGCACCGGCCACCAGCAGCGCGATCAGCGCAAGTAGCGGTGATGTCGGCGCGATCACAAGCGCGCCGGTAGCGATAACGATCAACATGCTGCCGGCCACAAAGGGCATCTTCCGCGTGTGCAGCCGGTCAGACAGGCTGCCCCACACAATTCCGCCCAGGCTAAAGGCCACCAGCATCGCAGACGTGATCCACGCCGCATCGCGTGTGGCCAGACCATGATGTTGCACAAAAAACGGGACACCCCACAGCCCGGCGAAACTCAACACCGCGCCGCAAATACCGCTGGGCACCAGTACCAGCCAGTAGGTGTTGCGGTAGCGCCAGATTTGCGCGAGGCCAGCGAGCATCGGCATTGAATCGCCACGTTTTTCTTCCGGCCGGGAGCTTTGGTAACCGCTCTCGCTCGGGTCATTGCGCAGCACAAAGAACATGGCCACCGCGATGGTCAGCGCAAACACGCCGGAGCCAAACATCACATCGCGCCAGCCGACGTGTTCTGCCAGCAGGCGCAGCGGCGTGCCCGCCAGCACCGCGCCCAGCGTACCCACCGCGAGTGACCAGCCAGAGATCGTGCCAAAGCGCCGCGCATCAAACCAGTGCGCCGCCAGGGTCAGCATGCTCACCCACGCCACGCCGTGTGCTGCGCCAATCAGTGCGCGGCCGCTGCTGGCCAGCAGTGCGCTGTCCGCCAGCGCAAAGCCAATCGCACCCACGCCGCCCAGCACCGCGCCCACCAGCAGCAGAGCGCGCGCACCAAACCGGTCGACCATTAAGCCGGTGGGTATCTGCATGGCGCAGTAGGCGTAAAAATAAAATGCCGACAGATTGCCCAGCCCCGCGGCGGACAATTGAAAGTCGCGCATCAGCTCGGCAGTCAATACACCGGGCGTGACGCGCTGAAAAAAACCGAAGAGGTAAAACGTGGCGGCCAGCCCCCATATTGCAATGGCAAGCCGCAGGGGAGGAAAGGTCATATCTGCGTAGTGTAAATGTGTATACAGATCTGCCGCTGCGGCGCGTGAAACATGACAGTTTCAAGTTGGGTCTGTGTGAAACCTTGATGACACCGGCGCGCAGTTCATCATGCGCAATTTCCAGCCGCACAGATGCGAAATAAGCGATCAAATCATCGTCAAAAAGTGGAACTTTCTTGTTGCAAAGGGGGCCTAAGTTGACGTACTGTCTCGCCAGCTTCAAGTAGGCGTCCTCAACATAACCAAGAATGGACCTCTACGCTGCGGCAGTCGTTTCCTTAAATCTGTAACCCATCGCGGCGCTTTTCCCTGAAAGCCGCAAACAAGCAAATCGCGCAGTTGGCACTGCTGCTGCGCAACCTGAACCCATTGGTGCGGCTTGCCGTGCCAATGCCCGTGCAACGCTGTTTTTCGCCGGAGGTCAAGATGGAACGTCATCTCCCTTTCACCCTTTCCGAATCCTTTACGCTGGGCGTTGAGCTTGAGCTGCAACTCATTCATCCCGTCACAGGCGATTTGCACGGCGCCGCGCCGCTGATTTTGTCGGCTACGCACGGCACACATTTAGGCGAACAGATCAAGCCTGAGATCACGCAGGTGATGCTGGAGATCAATTCACGCGTGCATGCGCGCGTGGATACACTGCG
>JBJOQV010000098.1:0-4224 GCA_046049785.1 Pseudomonadota bacterium | reverse complement strand
CACATTGCCTGATCACGCAATATCCATGCGCTTTTCCAGGCATATGCCTTGGAAAGGCGCATGGATATTGCGTAAACAGGCATATGCCTTGTGAAAACTACACCACCGGCTTCATAAACCCGAGGTCTTGCGTCGCAAAGCGCGACAGGTTCGGGAAGACGGTGGCCATGTCGGTCGCGCTCGTGCCCATCCACTTGGCCATGGTTGCGGACATTTGGTCTACGCTCGTGGAAGGCAGCCAGTGGCCGTCACCCGCGTCATCCGGCCCGTTGATCACAAGCTGCGGGAAGTTGCCGTACATCTTGGCGCCATCCACCCCGCCGCCCACCACAAAATGATGGCCGCCCCAGGCGTGGTCTGAGCCTTTGCCGTTGCTCTTGTAGGTGCGGTTAAAGTCTGACGCGGTGAACAGCGTGACTTTGTCTGCAATACCCATCTCCACCGTTGCGGCGTGAAATGCAGCTACCGCGGCGCTGATTTCGCCAAGCCGGCCCCCTTGATCATTGAGCTGGCCATCGCCATGCGTGTCAAAACCGCCGATTGAGGCAAAGAACGCCTGGCGCTTGAGCCCCAGGCTGCCGCGCGCGCTGATCATGCGGGCGATCATGCGCAGCTGGTTCGCCAAGCCGCTGTTGGGAAACTGTGTGGCCACCGTACTTGAGCCCACCGCGTTTTGCAGAACGCGCTGGTTCTCGATCGAACGGTTGATCACATCCAGCCAAGCCTGCTCAAACACATGCTGCTGTTTGCGGCTCAGCGTTTCGGCCACCGCGGCGGAGAGCGGGTCTTTGCCGTTTGGGTCATAGAAGTTAAAGCCAAATCCACCGCCGGCGGAAATCTTGAACGGCTGCGTGCGCAAGCCGGTGCCCCAGACGTTGTTGCCGCTCACTGACACGACCGTGTAGCCCGCATTCACGCCGTTTTGTGCCAGCATCATTTCCGTGACGCGGCCACCCCAGCCGGTCTTGATCATCGAGTCGGCCACCGAGCTTTGCCACTGCGTTTGCTGGTCGGAGTGTGAAAACAGATTCATCGGCGCTTTGTTGCGGCTGCTTTGATACTCCGCAGCGGTCAGCGGCTGCAGCAGCGGGCCGACATTGGCCACAATTGCCGCATTGCCGTCGTTGAACAGCTTTTGCATCGCCGCCATATTCGGGTTCAGACCAAAAGTGCGCCCCGGCGTATTGGCCACATTGATGGGCAGCAGCTGGTTGCTCGGAATGGCCAGGTTCGTGCGGTCACGCGCGTAGTTGTTGTATTCGCTGGCCGATGTTGGCACGACCATATTGTTGCTGTCGTTGCCGCCGTACATGAACAGGCACACGACGGCACGGTAGTCTTCATTGCTGGCGGCAAAGGCCATGCGGCCAAGGTCGCTCCAGGCCCCCAGGCCCGCAGCGGCAACGCCGGCCGACCCCTGCAAAAATGCGCGGCGGTTCAAATGTTTGATAGTCATGGCGCGCCCCTTATTTCTGAATCAAAAAGTCCGGCGCAACCGCCGTGATGATGAGCGCTGCTTTCACGCGCCCCTCTTTATCGTTTTTATCAATCGCCGTCAGTGCTTTGGTGATGGTGGCGCGCGTTTCTGCGCTCATTTGCCCCATATACATCAGGCGGTTGAGCTTTTCCGTCAGCGCGGCCGGATCGCCCGCCAGATTCAGCAGCGGCGTGTAGTCCATTTTGACGAAGTGATCATCACTACCGTAGCCGCCGTTGTAAACAATATTCGAGAAGAAGTTCAGCGCGCCCACGACTGAAGTTTCGGTGGTGATCTGGAACTCCGGTGCATACAAACCGGCCTGCGCAATCTTGCCCGGCGCTTTGTAGTTGGGTGAATAGAAGTTAAATACCGTCGGCGCGAGGAAGGGGCTTTGGCCCAGCGCGTTGTCGGAGTCGTCCAGATAATGAATGCTGTTGATGCCGCTCTTGCTCTTGCCGTTGAAAGCGCGCAGATAGTTGGCAAAACGCACCACCGGCTCGCGCTGCTTGCCCCAGGCGGGATCGGCCAGCTTGGATAGGTCGCGCGCTTCGGGGTCGATCAGCACCGCGCGCACAACTGCCTTGAGATCGCCGCGTACGCCGCTGCCGTTGTCGTTGAATGCGGTGGCTACGCGGGCAACATAGGCCGGGCTCGGGTTGCTGGTAACCAGGCGCTGAATCAGTTGGCGGCCAACGAACGGGCCAACGTTGGGATGATTGAAGATGTTGTCCAGCGCATCCTTCATGTCTTTCTCAGGTGTCTGTCCACCGGGCAGCACAACGCCATTGAGCAGCTTTTTCTCGCCGGGCGAATGAAAGTTGGGCCAGGCCTTCAGCGGCTTGATCCAGGTCTCTTCTTTGTCATCGTCTTCGTGATGGAAGGTATCGTCTTTCTTGGTGTCGTTGGTGGAGAACGACCAGCCGGTGAATGCTTTGGCAAAACCCTCCACCACGCTTTGGTCATACGTGGGAGTCGGAAAGCCATTGGCATCAAGCTTTTGCGTGCCGTCCAGATTGAGCTGGTCCACGCCGATGGAAAACAGCTGCAGAACCTCGCGTGCGTAGTTTTCATTGGGGCGGATGCCTTCTTTGGCATCTTCCTTCTGGCTTTGCAGCATGTTCAGGTAATAGGCCATTGCGGGATGCAGCGTGGCTTCTTCCAAAAGCTGGCGGTAATTGCCAAAGGCATTCTTGTTGAGCAGGTCGGCCCAGGTAGAAAGTGCCTGCGGATAAATGTCCGGCGCAACGTTGGACACCACCACAATTTGCGACAGCGCAAATGCCGTGCGCGCGCGCAGCTGGTCAGGCCCCTGCAGCCACTGCTGCCAAATGGCCTCATACGGCATCTCTTCAGTAAAGCGGCCGTTGGGGTTGTCTTTGTCGATCGTGCGCGGCTTTTGCCACTTGAGATAGTCGTAGTGCGACGCTGCGGTGGTGTTGAACTGCTCCCACATCCAGCGCTCGTAGCCCTTGGCGCGCAGTTGATCGATTTCTGCGTCAGATTTAATGCCAAACGTTGCTTGCGTCAAAAAGCGCGCGGCATCGGCTGCAGCCGGTTCGGTGCCCGCTGCGGGCGCAGGCGGCGGATTAGTCGACAGCGCGTTGACGCCATCACTTGGCAGGCCGGACGGTGGCCCGTTGCCGGCGGGTGGACCAGCCGATGGTGCAGGGTCTGAGCCGCCGCCGCTGCCGCACGCAGCCAGTATGGCCGCAAAAAGTGCACCGGTACCCAAGCGCACCAGCTTTGTATAGAGTGAACCATTCATAGACATCCCCTGAGCAGATCGGCGGCGCTGCGTGACGTAAATGCAATGCCGATTTACTCATATGAGCGAGGTTGCTTTCAAAGGTTCACGTTTCCCCTACCGTTTATCGGCTAGCGGCGGATGGGCAGCCGTAGTGGGAAATGCAAAACAGAAGACGCAATATCCATGCGCTTTTTCAGGCATAAATGGCCCAAAACCCTCGCGGATATTGCGTAAAGCGACTACGCTGCTGTCGCTGCCCGGCCGTACCTTCGTGCGGCGCAGTAAAAACTGCGCGCGCACTTAAATGGCCAAGCCCGCAGTCAAGGCTTGAACGGGCAAATATAAGCGCGCCAGTCCGACTGCAAAGTGCAGCCGGTGCGGTCGCCAGCTGTGCCGTAGCCGCGATAGGACGCGGGCGCGCCGCTGACTGAGCCATCGCTGTCGTCCCACCAAGTGCGGTCTACCGTGTCTGGCTGCTCCGGCGGTACTTCCGGGCGCAGTTGGAACGGCTGGCTGTTGACGAAGCGGGATGCCGACAGCTTAAAGCGTGCGTCAAGGTGATAGTGGCGATGCGTAATGGCTGCGCTGGTGGAGCGGCCGTTCAGCCCCTTGGTGTTGGCCGGGTAGTTCACAAACCGGGTTCTGCGCACTTCGATGCTGCTGCTGTGCGGAGAGATGGCGAACGACGACGATGTGGTCAGAAAATTCTGCGGGCTGTCATACGCGCCGTCAAGGCGATTGTTCGCGGTACGGCCAACAAACAGAGCGTCTTCGATCACGACATCATCCGATGGCAAAACACCCCAAGGGACATCGGCAACTTTCAAGCCTGCCAGTACGACATTGGGTGCCCACACCCCCATGGTGTTGACGTTGTAGATGGTCAGGTCTCGAATCTGTGCGGCGCGCGCCCCGTCATACGTGTCGACCATCAGCCCGACTCCGTAAAAACTGTAATCGGCCTCAAGCACGGTGGTCTTTGACATGGAATGCGCAA
>JBJOQV010000097.1:0-3914 GCA_046049785.1 Pseudomonadota bacterium | reverse complement strand
TTGGATTTTGGGTTGGCATCGATCGTGACCAGCTTGTCTTGCCCGTCACCCAAGCCTTGCACGCCCAAGGTCCAGACATGCACATAGTCTTCCTGCCCTTTGATCAGCTTGGCCATATAGGGCGAATTGCAGGTTTCGTCCGCACCCACCGCCCAGCTGGCAAGCGTCATGGCCATCCCGGCCGCAGCAACATACATACGCATCACATGCTCCTTGAATTCGAGTTGTTCGGACTACATCAGGGTAGGCCGGCATTTTGCAGATGCAACCTGCCGCTGCAATAAGCTATTTCTGTCCGCCGCCCATGAATGCGGCCGCGGTGCAAGCAGCTCATCCCACCAATAACGCAGGCCGTCGCAGATTCCGGACAAACCCTCTTGTTTCGGGAAAATTTCCCCGTAAACTCCGCGCAACTCTCATCAATGGAGCGAGCTTCCATGTTCAAGCGGTTTCTTGCAGCAAGCGCTGTTGCACTGTCTTTGTTGCCTGTCGCGTATGCACAAACAATTCCGTCCGGCGTCTCCAAGGGCGCGGAAGTTGAAGGGGTGGAGGAATACCGCCTTGCCAACGGCCTGCAAGTGCTGCTGGTGCCGGATGATTCAAAGCCAACGGTCACGGTGAACGTCACCTACCGGGTCGGCAGCCGCCATGAAAACTATGGCGAAACCGGTATGGCGCATCTGCTTGAACACCTGATTTTCAAAGGCACGCCCACCACCAAGGATGCATGGGCTGAATTCACCAAGCGCGGGCTGCGCGCCAACGGCTCAACTTGGTATGAGCGCACCAACTACTTTGCCAGCTTTGCCTACAACGAAGACAACCTGAAGTGGTATTTGTCTTGGCAGGCCGACGCGATGGTGAACAGCTTCATCGCCCGCAAAGACCTCGATACTGAAATGACCGTGGTGCGCAACGAGATGGAGCGCAACGAAAACAATCCGGGCGGCATTCTGTTTGAGAAGGTCGCCGCTGCCGCATATCAGTGGCATAACTTCGGCAATACGACAATCGGCGCGCGCAGCGATGTCGAAAACGTGAACATTGATCGCTTGCAAGCGTTTTACCGCAACTACTATCAACCGGACAACGCGGTGCTGGTTGTTTCAGGAAAATTCGGCAAGCAACAAGTACTCAGCTGGATTGGCGAGTTTTTTGGCAAGATTCCGAAACCCACACGCGTTTTGCAACCGCAGTACACGCTTGATCCGGTGCAGGATGGCGAGCGCGTTGTCACGCTGCGCCGGCCCGGCGGAACGCCGCTGATTTACGCGTTCTATCACGTGCCGCCAGGGCCGCACCCAGACTACGCAGCTGTTACAGCACTGAATCTGATCATGTCGGATGCCCCGGCCGGACGCCTTCACAAGCGCTTGGTTGACGTTAAGCTGGCCGCATCGGTTTTCTCGTTTTCGCTGCCGCTGTCAGAGCCGACCTTCACCGTGCTGGGTGCGCAGCTCGCTCCAGCGCAAGACACTGCTGGCGCACAGGCCGCGTTGCTCACAACACTTGAATCGGTCGCCAAAGAGCCGATCACCGCCGAGGAACTAAAGCGCGCTCAAACAAAGTGGTTGAAAAATTGGGACTTGTCCTTTACCGACCCGGAGCAGATCGGCGTAGCACTCACCGCTGCAATCGGTGGTGGCGACTGGCGGCTGTATTTCTTGCAGCGTGACCGCATACGCGCGCTTCAGCTCGCAGACGTACAGCGCGTCGCAACGCAGTATCTGCTGGCGGACAATCGCACGCTTGGCCTTTATTTGCCCACCGAAAAACCTGTTCGCGCGCCCGCACCGGCACGCATCGATGTGGCGGCAGTCGTCAAAGATTACAAGGGTGATGCAGCCGTTGCGCAGGCAGAAGCTTTTGACACCACACCGGCCAACATCGACGCACGCACGCAAAAATTCAAACTGTCTAATGGCATGGAAGCGGCGCTGCTGCCCAAGGGTTCGCGCGGCCAAGCCGTCAATGCGACGCTCAGGCTCAACCTGGGTGATGAAAAATCTGTGTTCGGCCTGACCGAAGTGGGCGAGGCTACTGCGGCCATGCTCACCAAAGGCACGCCCAAGCTCACGCGCCAGCAAATCCAGGACCGGTTTGATCAGCTCAAGGCGCAGGTGGGCATTGGCGGGAGCGCGACTGGGATTGGCGCGAGCATCCGCACCACGCGCGAGAATCTGCCCGCGGTGATTGCGCTGGTGGGCGAGATCATGCGCGAGTCAATCTTTCCTGCTGATGCGCTAGACGAATACAAACGCCAGGCGCTCTCCGGCCTTGAAGAGCAGCGTAAGGATCCGGAAGCGATTGTGGAAAACGCGCTCGCGCGCCACGACAACCCCTACAAAAAAGGTGACCCGCGCTACGCCCGCACGTTTGAAGAAATGGAAGCGGAGATCAAGGCCCTGACACCGGAAAAACTCAAGGCATTCCACGCCAAATTTGTTGGCGCAAGCGCGGCGCAGTTTGGCGCCGCGGGCGATTTGGACGCCGCCGCGGTAAGAAAAGCGCTGGAAGCCAGCTTTGGCAACTGGAAATCACCCATGCCCTACGTGCGCGTGCCGCAGCCGCTCACGCCCGAGAAACCTACGCTGCTCACCTTCAAAACGCCGGACAAGCAAAACGCCTACATGCAAGTGCAGCAAGCGATTGCGCTGAACGACAACGATGCCGAATACGCCGCCGTACTGATGGGCAACTACATGCTCGGCCTGGGCGGCAATTCACGCCTGTGGAAGCGCATCCGTGAAAAAGAAGGTTTGTCCTATGACGTGCGCAGCACCATGAGCTGGAACAACTACGAGCAAAACTCGCAGTGGACCGCCACTGCAATCTTTGCGCCGCAAAACCGCGCCAAGGTCGAGGCCGCCTTCCGCGAAGAAGTTGCGCGCCTGCTCAAAGACGGCTTTACGCAGGAAGAACTGGCTGAAGGCCGCCAGGGCCTGGTGAACTTTCGCCGCCTCTCGCGCGCGCAGGACCCCGCTCTTGCCGGCGGGCTGGCGAGCAATCTCAAGCTAAACCGCACTTACGCGCTATCGCAGAAGGTTGACGATCAACTGGCCGCGCTGACGCTAGAGCAGGTCAATGCCGCGATGCGCAAGCACCTTAAGCCGGAACAGTTTGTCTTTGGTTTTGGCGGGGATTTTAAGTAGAGCACGCAATATTGATGCGGGTTTTGAGGCATTTCTGGCTCAAAACCCGCATGGATAAAGCGTAATCACTTTTTAGCAAACAACGAATAGCGCCACGCCACATCGCGCGGCGTTTTCTTTTTTCAAGCGTGACGTCCGCGTGGATGCCATGCGCGCTGACTCAGCGCGCCGATGCGGTGGATGGCGCTGCGCAGCAGTTTGCCGACGCCGTCCCAAAATTCCTCAATTGCCTCGCGCCGCGCTTGCAGTGCAGCGGCACGCGCTTTTTGCGAAATCCGCAAACGCTGTTCCACTTCCGCAATCGCTGCGCCGCGGGTTTGCGCCATTGCTTGGTTCGGTCGTGTGCTCATGGTGTTCTCCTGAAACGTCTGCCGCAACCTGCAGCCAGTAACGCCACAATAGAGAATCACGCCGCCACTCGAAACCGCGTGCAATGCACAATGGTTTTGCGGATAATGCAAAACAAAGCGGATTGCGGTAAGGGGTAAGCCATGGATTTGGATGATGTTCAACTGTTTCACCGCGTGGCCGAGCTAGGCTCGCTATCCGCCGCCGCGCGCGAGCGCGACGTGCCGGTGAGCCTCGTGTCACGCGCGATCACGCGGCTGGAGCTGCTACACAAGGTGCGGTTGCTGCACCGCTCCACGCACGGCCTGTCGCTCACCGAGCCGGGGCAGGCGCTGCTGGAGCACGGCAAAAAGATGCTGGCAAGCTTGGCCGATCTTGAGGCGGAGTTTGCGCAAAGCCAGGCCGAGCTGCGCG
>JBJOQV010000096.1:0-2829 GCA_046049785.1 Pseudomonadota bacterium | reverse complement strand
CACCCCGGCCATCTTCTTTGCAGACGGCAGCCGCGCGCCTGGGTTTTTGCCGCCGGAAGAGCTGGAAAAACGGCTTGCGGCGGTGAAGAACTAACCACGCTGCGCGTGGCGATGACAAAATGACTTTGCCGCTGGCGCGGCATCAATGACGCAATGACCCGTGGTGCGGTTCAATTCATTGAGGCGCGTGAGCGCCGAGTCATTGAAGTGCCGCAGGCACAAAGTCATTTGTCATCACGCAATATCCATGCGGGTTTTAGGGCAAAAATGCCTGAAAACCCGCATGGATATTGCGTAGTTGTGCTCTAAGTATCTCCTTGCAGGCAAATCGTTACGGCGCAGGCTTGGGCCACAGCACCCACATTTTCAGCGGCGCCTTCATCCGCCCGGCCTCTTCGCCGGCCGCGTCGCCCGAGCCCCAGTAAAAATCTGCGCGTACATCGCCTTTGATCGCCGAGCCGGTGTCTTGCGCGAGCACCAGTTGCTCGATCGCTTTGCCTTGATGCTGTGCACTCATCCATACCGGCGCGCCCAGCGGCACGAAGCGCGTGTCCACCGCGATGGAGCGGCGCTCGGTGAGCGGCACCGCCAGCGTTCCGTGCGGGCCGGTCTGCGCCGCTTCTGCGGGCACACTCTGCAGCTTGAAGAAGATAAAGCTCGGGTTGGTGGCCAGCACCTCGGCAGCGCGGGCGGGGTTGGCGCGCGCCCAGGCCTTGATGTTTTGTGCAGAGGCGTGTTCAAGCTTCAAATCGCCGCGCTCCACCAGCGTGCGGCCAATCGAGCGGTAGGGCAGGCCGTTCATGTCGGCAAACGCGGCGCGCATGACTTTGCCGTTTTCCAGCAGCAGGCGGCCGGAGCCTTGCACCTGCAGAAAAAACGCGTCGATCGGGTCTTCTACCCATGCAATCTCCTTGCCGCGCAGGCTGGGATGATTGGCGGTGAGTTCACCGCGCGTGTAATAGGGCACGAGCTTGCCGTTTTCCATCCGTCCGCGCTGCACTTCGCGCACGCCGTTTGCGGTTATGGCCTCGCGCTTGACCAGATCGTCGGGCACGCCGTACAGCGGCACGACAAAAGGTGGTTTGCGCGTCAAACTGGCTTTGAGTAGGGGTTCGTAGTAGCCGGTGAGCATGCCCTCGGTTTTGCCCTGCGGGTCGGCGAGCGCGTAGGCATCAAACCGGCCCGCAAAGAATGCGCGCACACTGGCTTCGTCCGCACGCAGCGCTCGCGCATCCGCGCAGACCGCGCGCCAGGCGGGTTGGGTAGCGAGCTTGTCGCAGCTTTTGAGCCACGCGCCCCAGGCTTCCAGCAAGCGGTCTTGCGCAAAGCCGGGCAGCTCGGTGACGGGTACTTGCGTGACCCGCGCCTCCGAGGGCAGCGCGGGCGCTTGCGCTGGAGCAGGGGCAGGCGGCGCATCCGGCGGCAGCGTGCTGCAGGCGGCAAGCCATGCCGCTGCAAAGGCCGCCGCCGCAGCGCGCATAGAATTCAAAAACTTCGGAGAGAAAAGCATGTGGGCGTTGATCGCTGAAATGTTGCTGGCCTTGTGCATCTTGGTATTTATCGTGTGGTGGACGATGAAGGGCAAGAAGTAGTTTGATGACAGAATGACTTTGCCGCTGGCGCGGCTTCAATGACAAAATGACAGGTAGGCGCTCAGGTCATTGAGCGCCGCAGGCGCGAAGTCATTCGTCATCCGCACTTCTAGTGCAACGTTCTAGGCAGCGCCAGAGCAAACTCGCCAATCGGCGCTTCAAACTGCTCACCGTCTTCTGCCACGCAGTGGTAGCTGCCTTTCATGGAGCCGCTGGGTGTGGGCAGGGGGCAACCGCTGGTGTATTCAAACCGCTCGCCGGGCTTGAGCAGCGGCTGCTGGCCCACGACGCCCAGGCCTTTGACTTCCTGAATCCGGCCGCTCGCATCTTCAATCACCCAGTGGCGCGACACGATCTGCGCTGCCACGCTGCCGGTGTTGGTAATAGTCACCGTGTAGGCAAACACGAAGCGCTGCTGGTCTGGATCGGACTGCTCGGCCACATACTGGGGCCGCACGGCAACCGATATTTCATACTTGTTGTTCATAGCCTGCGAATCAGCCTGTTTTTGCGTAAAGAAAAGCTCCAATACTCTACACTTTACGCGGATTGAGGGCTGCCGCGCAGTTTTGCCCGGCGCGCAGCCCAGGGTAAGAAAAACCACGCCGCACGCAGACATTCAGGGATTTTCATGGCACCGCCCAAGGCGCACCGGATTGCACCATCGATTCTATCGGCGGATTTTGCCCGCTTGGGTGAAGAGGTGCGGGCGGTTGAGGCCGCCGGCGCGGACTTGATTCACTTTGACGTTATGGATAACCATTACGTCCCCAACCTGACCATCGGCCCGCTGGTGTGCGAGGCGATCCGCCCGTGCACCACGGCGCCGATCGACGTGCATCTGATGGTCAAGCCGGTCGACCGTATCATTCCCGATTTCGCCAGGGCCGGCGCCAACATCATCACCTTCCACCCGGAGGCCTCCGAGCACGTCGACCGCAGCCTGTCGCTGATCCGCGAAGCAGGCTGCCAAGCCGGCCTCGTCTTCAACCCGGCGACGCCGCTCGATTACATGGACTACGTCATGGACAAGCTCGACGTCATCCTGCTGATGAGCGTGAACCCCGGCTTCGGCGGCCAGAAATTCATCCCCGGTACGCTGGCCAAGGCGAAGCAGGCTCGCGCCAGGCTCGACGCCTACGAACAGCAGACCGGCCGGCGAATCCGTCTGGAGATTGACGGCGGCGTGAACACCGCCAACATCGCCGAAATCGCCCGCGCCGGCGTCGATGCCTTC
>JBJOQV010000095.1:0-3451 GCA_046049785.1 Pseudomonadota bacterium | reverse complement strand
GCGAGCAGCCCAAAATGGACGATATCGCTTATCCGTATGACGAATACACCGCCGCCGATCTCGCGCAGCGCACGATTTACCTGGAAGCCAGCCGCGGCTGCCCGTTCAAGTGTGAGTTTTGCTTGAGCGCGCTGGACAAGACCGCATGGCCGTTTGCGCTGGAGAATTTTTTGGCCGAGCTTGAAAAGCTGCACGCGCGCGGGCTGCGGCAGTTCAAGTTTGTCGATCGCACGTTTAACTTGAAAGCGGCTACGGGCGTGGCGATTTTGGAGTTTTTTCTGGAGAAGATGGGACTCGACAACGCTCCTGCACAAAACCCCATCCCCCGCCTTCCCCTGCAAGCAGGGGAAGGGGCAAACGGCGCTGGCGCGCAAGCTCCGCTTGATCCCGTCTTCCTGCACTTCGAAGTCATCCCCGACCACCTGCCCGACGCGCTCAAAGATTCCATCCGCAAATTCCCGCCCGGCACGTTGCAGTTTGAAATCGGCATTCAAACGTTCAATCCAGATGTGCAGCAGCGCATCTCGCGCAAGCAAGACAATGACAAGGCCGCGGAAAACATTGCCTGGCTCGTCAACCACAGCCACGCGCACCTGCATGTGGACTTGATCGCCGGCCTGCCCGGCGAAACCGTGCAAAGTTTTGCCGCCGGCTTTGACCGCCTGGCCGCCACCGGCGCGCATGAAATTCAGTTTGGCATTTTGAAGCGCCTGCGCGGCACGCCCATCATCCGCCACACCGCCGCGCACCAGATGATCTACAGCCCCGATGCGCCCTACGAAGTACTCGCCACCGACGCCATTGACTTTGCCACCATGCAGCGCCTGAGCCGTTTTGCGCGCTATTGGGATCTGGTTGCCAACTCAGGCCGCTTTGCGCACACACTGCCCGCGCTGCTGGCAACAAAGGATGGCTCAGCATTTTCAAGCTTCATCGCCTTTGCCGATTGGCTCTACGCCACCACCGGCAAAACCCACCAGATCGCGCTGGAGCGGCTGTTTGAACTCGTGCATCAGTGGCTCACCGGCCCCTGCGCGCTTCCGCCAGAGCAAGTGCAAACGCTGCTGGAACAAGACTACGCCGCCACCGGCGCCAAGGGCCGCTTGAGCTGGATGCATAAAGGTTTGAGCGTGGGCACAAAAGCTGCGCGAGGCGCGACGCCGCCGCGGCAGGTCAGGCATATGGCCTAGATGAAAATATAGGCTACGCAATACTCATGCGGGTTTTGAGGCAGAAATGGCTGACTAAAGCTGTGGATATTGCGTGACCGCATTCAAATTAGCTGTTAACTCAACCTGCTGCTCAGCGTTCGACGTGAGTGGAACTACAGGCGGGTGAAGCACTTCGAACGTTGACCGCACCATGGAGGGGTTAAGCCACATTGCGCTCAACTCGCACGACCTGCGGAGACTGTGCGTCCATGAACATGAAGCATCTTCCGAACAAGGCCTTCATCCCGAACTCGTCGAACTTGTTGTGGCCGAGCGGCGTGATCAGGACTTCATCAGTGGCGAGTGCGCGCTGATGCTCCCTTTCGATCTGTTGCCAGTTTGCTTCAACCACTTCACTTAGTACGACGTTAACGACATCGTGGTTATACCGAACCAAGATATTGCCGTCGTCCATATTGAGCGGATGCATGTCCGGATGTGCATGAAAGACCTTGTTCAACGCGTCTGCCGCATGACTATCCGCCTGATCTCCAGACAGGCCGCCTGGAAGAATGACAACGGTTCCGTTTAGAAACACTGCGAAATCGCGCTTGCGATCTGTGTAGTAGTGCATGCGATCAACGATTCGGTCTATCGGCTGAATGATCGAAGGCTGCCAGTCTGGCACAGGGGGAAACCGCTTGGGTGGTTCTTTCGGCGACTCCTTCTTCTTAAACAGTCTGAACAAAGCAGTCTCCTGTAATTTGGCGCAACCTGTTTTATCTCCCATCCGCAACTACAACTTTGATATGTGCAAGATGGCCTGAAGCGCGTGTCGGCCTGTTCGCCTCGCGGGCGGTTATGCGTTGATTGCCATCACAGGCTATCACCTACCTTAGCTGCAGAAGGAATCGCCACGAGCTACAAAAGCTTTCCGCTAGAGCCGTTAATGCAGCAAGACAGAACAAGTAAGCACGCAATATCCATGAACATTTCCAGCCATTTTCGCCTCAAAACCCGCATGGATATTGCGTAGAAGAGTTTGAAATCATGCCAAAACTCTACTTCACCTTTGCCGCAGCGTTTTTGATCGCGTCCACCACGCCCGCCCCTGCCCATGCGCAAGAGCCGCGCAAAAACGTGTTTGACGATCCGTTTGCGCAGGCAACCAGCAGCATCAAAAACTGCCCCGCGCCACAGCCGCCGGGCTTTACCGAGGCCGAGATTGCGCGCGAGGCGCATATCCGCGTGGAGAAAGGCACGACCTGTTGGTATCGCGGGCGCTGCCTGCTGCCGAATGCGTACAAGTACGACAAGCTAATCAACGAGGCGGTGGTGCGCGCCATCACGGTGCGGCCGGAGTTTGCCGCCACGTCCGTGTGGGTGGCCAGCGAGCGGCGGATTGTGTATTTGAAAGGCTGCGTGGCGAGCGCGGAGCAGAAAAAAGCGCTGGTGGCCGTGGCGGGTGAAACAGAAACCGTGGATGCGGTGATCGATCAGTTGATGGTTGGTTCAGAAGGAACACCGCCTTATAAGACGGATAAACCGGCCGCGCCGCAGGGTAAGCGGTGAAGCACACGGAAAGTACGCGATTGACGCTCAAACAACGCGTCAATCGCGTGCCATCGGCAACGGCGCCCAATCACACCTGGACTTTGGTACAGGGTCAGCCGCCGGGCAGGAGCTATTACACTGCCTGCTAAGACAAGCAAGGTAAGCAAAAGATCAGCAAAACATGCGCGCCCGGACGACCAAGCGTCCGCCTGCCAGGAGGAACCCATCATCATGACCTACGCATTCATCAACCGCACAGCATTGGCCGGCGCTGCCCTGGCGCTCACGGGTGTGCTCACTTGCACACCCGCATTGGCGCAAAAAGCAGCGCCCGCGCAACCCGCCACCGCGGCAAGCAGCACACCTGTTTGCGCAGACTGCGGCACCGTCATTGGCGTGACCTCGCGCAACCGCGCCGACTACAACCCGAAGATGGTGTGGCTGGTGGGTAGATCATGGCAGCCGACGGTCTATTTCTTCATCGACGCGGATTCGCACAACGCCCCCAAGCACGATGTGATCGTGAAGATGGATGACGGCACGGTGGTGAGCTTTGCCTTTTCCGTGCTGCCCGGCTGGGAAGCCGGCGAGCGCGTGCGGGTGGAAAACGGCACATTGGCGGGGCGCTAGATAGTGTCGTCACGAGATACTGAGCCAGAGGAACAAGCACCTGATCTGCACGGCGGCAGTAAATGAGGCACTGTTTTTGGCGTAGCGGGTCGCAATGGCGCGCCAGCGCTTCAGAT
>JBJOQV010000094.1:0-4136 GCA_046049785.1 Pseudomonadota bacterium | reverse complement strand
ATCATCGATGAAGCGCATGAACGCAGCCTGAACATTGATTTTTTGCTCGGCTATCTGAAGCATTTGCTTGCGCGCCGGCCGGATCTGAAGATCATCATCACCTCGGCTACGATCGACGCAGACCGCTTCGCGCAGCACTTTGCCAGCACGCGCGGGCCAGCGCCGGTGATCAACGTGAGCGGGCGCCTGTACCCGGTGCAGACGCGCTACGAGCCGCTGCAAAAAGACGAAGACCTGCCGGATGCAATTTGCCGCGCAAGCGATGAACTGCTGCGAGAAGGGCGCGGCGACATTCTGGTGTTTTTGCCCGGTGAGCGCGAGATCAAAGAAGCCGCCGAAGCGCTGCGCAAGCACTACGCGGCTGCGCGCGGCATCAAGCCCGAACTGCTGCCGCTGTTTGCGCGCCTGTCGCCGGAAGAGCAGCAGCGCGTGTTTGCGCCGCACGGCGGGCGGCGCATTGTGCTGGCGACCAACGTGGCGGAAACATCGCTCACCGTGCCGGGGATTCATTACGTAATTGACTCTGGCCTTGCGCGCGTGAAGCGCTATAGCTATCGCAACAAGGTCGAGCAGTTGATGGTGGAACCCATCAGCCAGGCGGCGGCCAATCAGCGCGCCGGCCGCTGCGGCCGCGTGGCGGCGGGGGTGTGCATCCGCTTGTATGACGAAGCCGATTTTGCCAAGCGGCCAAAATTTACCGATCCCGAAATTCTGCGCAGCTCACTTGCCAGCGTGATTTTGCGGATGAAGTCGCTGCGGCTGGTGGACATCGAGGCGTTTCCGTTCATTGATCCGCCGCTGCGCCGCGCGATTGCCGATGGGTACGGTCTGTTGCAGGAGCTTGGTGCGCTCACCGAAGAAAACGTGCTCACGCCGCTGGGAAAACAGCTTGCCAAATTGCCGCTGGATCCAAAAATCGGCCGCATCATTCTGGCTGCTGCGCAGCAAAGTGCGCTCCAAGAAGCGCTGATCATCGCCGCCAGCCTGGCCACGCAAGACCCGCGTGACCGGCCGCAGGAGCGCCAACAGGCGGCGGACCAAGCACACAAGCAGTTTGACGACGAGAAAAGCGAATTTCTAGGCACACTCAAACTGTGGAAATGGTTTGAAGACGCGGTCAAACACAAAGAATCCAACCGCAAGCTGATTGAGCAATGCCAGCGTCTGTTTGTGAACCACGTGCGGCTGCGTGAGTGGCGCGATGTGCATAGCCAGCTCACGCAGCTCGCGCATGAAGCGGGGCTCAAAGAAAACACTCAACCTGCAACTTACGAGCAATTGCATGTTGCGTTACTCACCGGCTTGCTGGGCAATATCGGTTGCAAGACAGATGAAGACCCCAGCTGGCTCGGCGCGCGGGGTATTCGCTTTTTGCCGCACCCAGGTGTGAATTTATCGAAAAAGCCCGGTAAATGGATTGTGGCCGCGGAGCTGGTAGAAACCACGCGCTTGTATGCGCGCGATATCGCCAACATCGACCCCACCTGGATTGAGCGTGTCGGCAAGCATTTGATCATCAAGCAATACGCCGAGCCGCGCTGGGATGCAAAGACCGGCCAAGTGGTGGCCAATGAACGCGGCACGCTTTATGGCCTCTTGATCTATCACGGCCGGCGCACCAATTACGCCGCGATTGACGCGGCGGCTTCGCGCGAGATTTTTATCCGTGAAGCACTAGCTATTCGCGATTGGGATACGGCGCTGCCGTTCTTTGCGCACAACGCACGGCTGATCAAGGAAATTGAAACACTGGAACACAAAGCGCGCCGGCCGGATTTTCTGGTGGATGAAGAACTGCTCTACCAGTTTTATGAAAGCCAGATTCCCGCAGACGTGGTGGGTGCAGCCAGCTTTGAGCGCTGGTACAAAAGCGCATCCAAACTCCCTCTCCCGCCTGCGGGAGAGGGCCGGGGTGAGGGTGGCCAGGCTGGCGCAGACGCCCTCACCCCAACCCTCTCCCGTGAACGGGAGAGAGGGCAGAGCCGGTTGCTCTATCTAAGCCGCGACGACATTTTGCGCCGCGATGTAACCGGTATCACGCATGAAACCTATCCCAAGGCCATCAAGTTTCGCGGGTTGGAGCTCAAGCTGGACTATCACTTTGAGCCCGGCAGCCCAAAAGACGGCGTGACGATGACCGTGCCGGTGTTTGCACTGAATCAGGTGGATGCTGTTGCATGCGAGTGGCTTGTACCCGGCATGCTCAAGGAGAAAGTAACGGCACTGCTCAAGAGCTTGCATCCCAAGGCGCGCCATCGTGTTCAGCCGATTGCAGAAGCCGCAGAGCAGTTCATTGCAACCGCGCAAGCTGAACGCTGGATCAATGAACGAGCGCTGATTGAAGCGCTGCGCGACTTTTGCAAAACCAAAACGCAGTTGCCGATTGTGCTGACTGATTTCAAAGCCGAAACGCTCAGCCCGCATTGCTTCATGAACTTTCGCGTGGTGGATGAGCATGGCCGCATGCTGGACGTGAGCCGCAATCTGGCCGCGCTGCGCAGTGAATTTGGCGCGCAGGCGCAAGCCAATTTTGCTCAACATGCCAGCGGTGACGCGGCGCAAACGCTGGATATTCCTGAACAGTTTGACAGCTGGTGTTTTGGCGCGCTACCTGAGTTGATCGAGCTTGAGCGCGGCGGCAAGCTGCTGGTGGGCTTTCCTGCGTTCAAAGATGGTGGCGAGTTTGTCTGCCTTGAAGTGATGGACGATGAACAGGCGGCGCGCGCCATGCACAAGGCCGGTCTGCGGCGGCTGTTCATGTTGCAGCTCAAAGAGCAGGTGCGCTTTGCGCAGAAAAATCTGCCCAATATCGCTACTGTGGCGATGCAGGCCATCAGCTATGGCCTGCCGTTTAAATCGCAGCCCGAGGTGGTGGAGCAAGTGCTTGAAGCAACCTTTGACCGCGCATTTTTGCAAGAGCCGTGGCCCCTTGATGCGAGCGGCTTCGCCAGCCGTTTGGGCGATGGCAAGCCGCGCATGACGTTGATTGCCAATGAAGTGATGCGCCTGCTGCAAACCATTGTGACTGAGCTGGGCGCGGTGCAGAAAAAGACCGGTCTGTTCAAGCCAGTGCCCGCCGCCGCAGCGGACGTGCAGCAGCAACTTGCACAGCTTTTTCCCAAGCGGTTTTTGTGCGACGTGCCGGGCGCGCAGCTATCACACTACCCGCGCTATCTCAAGGCAATCGCCGCACGCGCCGATAAGTTCAAGGCCGATCCGGCGCGCGATGCACGTTTGCTTGCCGAGTTGCAACCATTGATCGTGCGCTATCAGCGCGAACGCAGCGCGCGCCAAGGCGCTGCCGACCGCGGGCTGGATGAAGTGCGCTGGCTGCTTGAAGAGCTGCGCGTCGGACTCTTTGCGCAGGAACTCAAAACGCCCACACCGGTGAGTGTTAAACGGTTGCAGAAAGTGTTTGAGACGCTACAGCGCTGAAGATTTACGTAGGTCTTTTTGCGTCAACGTAGTGCAAGCGGGTATCGTTCTAGTTGTATATGAAAAGTCAGGGTTTTTACATGTTGTACGCAATATCCATGCGATTTTTCAGGCAAAAATGCTCCAAAACCCGCACCAATATTGCGTACTCGCTTTTGGGTTTTAGCCTTTTTAGCCTTTTTTGCCTGCTGCCGGCAGCGCAGGCCAATGTTGTGGTGGTGCTCAACTCGCGCGATGCATCTGTGACGATCTTGGACCAAAAAACCGGCCGAGAGGTTCGCACACAAGAGGTGGGCAAAGAGCCGCATCACCTGTATCCCACACCGGACGGTAAATCACTCATCGTCGCCAACGCGCAGAGCGATGACCTGATCTTTCTCGATCCTGTCACAGGCGATTTTCAGCGGCGCGTCAAAGGTATTCCAGACCCCTACCATCTTGGATTTTCGCCGGACAACAAATGGTTTGTTGTCAATAGCCTGCGGCTTGATCGGGTGGATATCTACCGGATGGAGGGCGAGCAATTCAAACTCGTCAAGCGCGTACCCACCGGGCGAATGCCCAGCCATCTGGTTTTTTCGGCTGACAGCAAGTTTGTGTATGTGACGCTGCAAGGTGGCGATGACTTGCTCGCCATTGAACTTGAAGCGCAAAAGATCGCATGGCAGATGCCGATTGGCGATACGCCTGCGGGTTTGTGG